>NZ_AMXB01000015.1:0-99740 GCF_000310125.2 Thauera sp. 27 | reverse complement strand
GCCGCTCCTACGGCGGGGCGCGGTGCGGGAGCGGCGCCAGCCGCGAGCTCTTCGGTAACCGGCCCCCTACTGCAGGCACTGCCCCGGCGCCCCATCCGGTGAGAAATGGTCAACCCGGTCGGTGATCAGCCCGTCGAGGCCCAGGCCAAGCAAGCGCTCCGCGTCTTCATCGGTATTCACCGTGTAGGCCAGCATGCGTAAGCCCGCGGCGCGTGCCTGCGTCGCCCACTGCGCATTCCACGCCGACTGCTCGCCGATCACGGCCACGCAACCCAGACGCTGCGCGGTGGCCAGCCAATCGCCGCAGAAGCGTTCGAGCAGGAGCCCGCGCGGCAGCGCGGGTGCAGTGACAGCCGCGGCCTCGAGGGCGATGACGCTGAAGGAGGACAGCAAGGGCGCAGGCGTGCCCCGCCAGATCAGCGCCAGCTGCGCGCCGACGACGCGCGCGGTGCGCAGCTCGTCGCCCGGTGCAGGCTTGAGCTCGACGTTGAGCGCGCAGCCATGGGCATGGCAGAACGCCACCACAGCCTCGAGCGTGGCCAAGCGCTCGCCGGCATGCCGCGGCGCATGCCAGGCGCCGGCGTCAAGGCGCGCGAGCGCCGCCCAGTCATGCCCGAGCGCCTCGCCACGGCCGTCGGTCGTGCGCTCGAGCCGGTCGTCATGGAGCAGAAAGGGCACGCCATCTGCGCTCAGGCGCACATCGCACTCGAACATGCGATAGCCATGGGCATGACCGAGCGCAAAGGCGGCGAGCGTGTTCTCCGGCGCCAGGCGGCCCGCACCGCGGTGCGCGATCCAGCGCGGATAGGGCCACGACGGCAGTCCGTCGGCCCGGGAATGCGCGATGACTCGACCGCTCACGTGCATGCGTCCTTCCTCAGTCAGGCCACCGCGCCCGGTGCGCAACGCGAGCCAGCTGCGCCCGCACCTGAGGCGCGGCAAGTCTCACTCGGCAGCATCTGCCTTGGGCTTGCGCGGACGGCGGCTGCGTGTGGCGGTCTTGGCCGCAGGCCTGGTGTTGCTGTCCTCACCGCTGAGCTCACCAACAGGCTCGCCTCCGGTTACCGCACTGGTTGTTGCATCGCCTTGCTCCGCAGCGCGCGCAGGTCGCCGTGCCTTGGTACCAGATGTCTTGGTGTCAGAAACCTTCCCTGCCGACCCTTTCGGCGTGGATGCATCGACGGCAGCCAGCTCGGCCACGGGCGCCTGGGCCGTCTTGGCTTTGCCGCGCGCCGCGGGCTTGCGCCCTTTGCGCGGCGCCTCTTCCACTACGGCTGGCGCAAGGTCAGCTGCAGGGCGCTCGCTCGCGGCGGCAACGCCAGCCTCGGCAGGCGCATCGCTTTGCTTGCGGGCACGGCGGGCCTGCTTCTTCGGTTCGGTGCGCGGTGCAGCCGCTTCGAGTGCAGCGGGCTGGTCCACCTTGCCCTCTGTCGCCGCCTGCCCTGCGGCCGGAGGTGGCGACACCTCCTTCACCACTGGCGCCTGCGTTACGTCAGCAACGGCTTGCGCCATGTGCTCGACCTGCACCACACCGGCATCCCCCCCGCGGCCAGACGGCGCAGCTGGCCTGCCCTCGGCCTGTGCGGCCGCCCTGCCACTCCCGCGCCGCCGCCCGCTGCGCGCCGAGGCCTTGCCGGCCTGGGCGGGCTTGTCCTCGGTTGTCGCCTCTGCGTTGGCCTGCTGCGCCTCGGCAGTCGTCGCTGCCTGCATCTGCGCGGCCTCGTTCTCCGCAGCGGCGCTCAGCACCGCCGCACTCGGGCGGCTGACATAGGTGCCCGACTTCTCGTCGCGGCCCAGTTCGAGCAGGCCACGGCTCTGTGCCTCCTCCAGCAGGTTGCCGAAGGCACGGAAACCGAAGTAACTCTCGTTGAAATCCGGCTTGCGGCGCTTGATCGCCTCCTTGAGCATCGATGCCCAGATCTTGCCGCTCTCGCCGCGCTCCGCGAGCAGGGCTTCGAAGGTCTCGACGGCAATGTCGATCGCCTGCCTGCGCCGGCCCTCGATCTCGTCCTTGCGCCGCTTTTCCTCCTCCGGCGAACGCTTGGGCGCCGGCGCGCTGTCGCGCGCATCGCGCTTGGCGGCAGCACGCTGGCTGTCACGCACGAGGTCATCGTAGAAGATGAACTCGTCGCAATTGGCGATGAGCAGATCAGAGGTCGATTGCTTGACCCCCACGCCGATCACCTGCTTGGCGTTCTCGCGCAGCTTCGACACCAGCGGTGAGAAGTCCGAATCGCCGCTGATGATGACGAAGGTGTCGACATGCGACTTGGTGTAGCACAGGTCGAGCGCGTCGACCACGAGCCGGATGTCTGCGGAATTCTTGCCTGACTGGCGCACGTGCGGGATCTCGATCAGCTCGAAGTTGGCCTCATGCATCGCCGCCTTGAAACTCTTGTAGCGGTCCCAGTCACAATAGGCTTTCTTGACCACGATGCTGCCCTTGAGCAGCAGGCGCTCGAGCACGCGCTTGATGTCGAACTTCTCGTAGTTGGCATCCCGCACGCCCAGCGCCACGTTCTCGAAGTCGCAGAACAGCGCCATGCTGATGCTGTCAGGGGATGAAGCCATGGGGGTCTCCGTTGCAGTCAAGGTGTCGATGTTAAGGCCTGCGACCGGGCGGCGCCAGCCGGCGCAATCGCCTATCATGCTGCAGGCCCGGAACGCGCCGGGCCGACCACGAAACCTTTATTCGATGGAGATATGCAAATGCGCACAACCCGTTCCCTTGCCCTGACCCTCTCCCTGTCCGTGCTGACCGCATCGCTCGCCATACTCTCATCTCCAGCCACGGCCGCCGAACGTGCCACGGCCACGATCATCGACCGTGACGGCAAGGCGGTCGGGGCCGCGACGCTGACCGAGGGCCCGCACGGCGTGCTCATCCACGTCGCGGCCAAGGGCCTGCCGCCGGGCCCGAAAGCCATCCACATCCACAGCGTCGGCACCTGCGAGGATCCGGACAAGGGCTTCGTCGCCTCCAAGGGGCACCTCAACCCGCACGCCAAGCCTCACGGGCTGATGAACCCCGAAGGCCCGGACGCGGGCGACCTGCCCAACCTCTTCGTTCATGCGGACGGCTCGGTCGAGGCTGAGTTCTTTACCACCCTCGCCAGCCTCACTGGCGCTGGCGAGCGCGCGCGCATCCTCGACGAGGACGGTGCTGCGCTGGTCATCCACGAGAACCGCGACGACCACCTCAGCCAGCCCATCGGCGGCGCCGGTCCGCGTCTGTTCTGCGGCGTGATCGAGGCGCAGTGAGCGGGCGCTGCACCGGCACTGCGGTCGCCCGCCTTGCGCTGCTGTGCAGCGTGGGGCTGGGCGGTGGAGCGAGTGCACAGGGTGACGAGCCTGGCGTGGTCAGCTACCAGACTCAAGCCCCCATGGCCGCCACCGCCCCCCTGCGCGCCAACGGAATCGGGCCGCTCGTGCTCGGCGCGCGCCTGACCACGGCCGCCCGCCGCACCCTGCCACTCGACGCCGCCGCGGCACAGATCGGTCCGGGTTGTGACGAACGCGACCAGATCAGCGTGTTGTTGAAGGTCGAGAACCACACCCTGACCGTGATGGCGATGGCCGGCATCGACGGCCGTATCGACGAAGTCCTCGCCCTGCCCACCGACGGCGCAACGCGGCTCGACAGCATCGCGGCCTGCCAGGCCCATGGCGAACGTTTCGCGCAGACGCTGTCTCATCGCCTGGGCGCAGCCACGCCGCAAGCGATGGAGCGCAAGGCGGTTTCCGACGAGTTCCGCTTCCACTTCGGAGGCGGCGCTCAGGTCGTCGCACGCTGGTTCGCAGGCGGCTTCAGCTGCGACCTGCTGCTTCAGTTCCGCAACCGCCAGTAAACACCGGGCAAGCCCTGACTGCGGGGTCGTGCCGCCTTCGGCTACGCTGCCACGAATTCCGAACGACAAGCCTCCTTCATTGCCGATGCCCAACTCGCTGCAGGCCTTCAGCTTTCGTGCCCTTGCCCTGCTCCTGCTGTGGTGGACGCTGAGCGGCGGCGAGGGGTGGCTGTTCGGGCTGGCCACCGCCTCACTGGCAGCCGCACTGAGCTTGCGCCTGACGCCACCGGCGACTCATCGCCTGCACGCGCGCCGGATTCCGCGCTTCGCCGCCTTTTTCCTGCTGCAGTCGCTGCGTGCCGGCTGGGACGTGGCACGACGAACGCTACATCCGGCGCTACCGCTCGACCCCGGCTTGCTCAACATGGCAACGAGGCTTCCCGAGGGCGCGCCCTGCTGGTGGCTGATGCTGGTCATCAGCCTGCTGCCGGGCACGCTGAGTGTGCGGCGCCATGGCAACAGCCTGGAGATCCATTGCCTGGACGCGGGGCTGGATGTCGATGCCGACCTACGGCAGGCCGAGACGCAGGTTGCCCGCCTGTTCGGCCTCACGCTCGCTCGCATCGCACCGGATCCTGAGTCGAGGGGAGAGGCAACACCCCCCGCAGCAACAAGGCAGTGAGGGCGGCACGCATCATGGACACCCTGCTCGAAACCTTCTCCCTCCTGCTGCTGCTGTCGCTGGTCCTTGGCCTGCTGCGCGTCTGGAAGGGGCCGGGTTTCGCGGATCGCATGCTCGCAGCGCAACTCCTGGGCACGACCGGCGTGGCGATGCTGGTCCTGCTCGCCGACCCGCTCGGGCTGGCGGCGCTGCGCGATGTAGCCCTGGTGTTGGCGCTGCTTGCGGTACTTGCAGTCCTCGCTTTCGTGGCCCGGGTCTGGGACCCCGATGAACAAGTGCCGGACGGTTCGGAAAACCCGAGCGACACACGCACGGAAGCAGCCCCAGCGCAGCCGCAACGCGCTGCAGGCACAGCCGGGAGGCGACGCGGATGACGGCGGTCGCACTGTTCCAGTCCCTGCTGATCGGCGCCGGGGTCGCCTTCTTCGTCGTCGGCTCGATCGGCGTGCTGCGTTTTCCCGACGTCTATACCCGCATCCACGCCCTGACCAAGGCGGACAACCTCGGCCTGGGGCTGGTCGTGATCGGGCTGCTGCCCGGCGCCGGCTCGGTGGCGGCCGCGCTCAAGCTGCTGCTGATCTGGGGCCTGGCCCTGCTCGCCAGCGCCTGTGCGGGCTACCTGGTGGCGCGCGCGGCACGCCGCCGCGGCGTCGAGCCCTGGCGGCGCGGACAGCCACGCCAGCGTCCCGAGCGAAGCGGAGACCCGCGGTGAGCGCGCTGCCGGCCAACACCTTCGATCTCCTCCTTGGCCTCGGCCTGATCGCCTGTGCCGCGGGTGCGCTCCTGTCGCGCGAACTGTTCCGCGCCATCGTCATGTTCATCGTCTTCGGCCTGCTCATGGCGCTGGCCTGGGTTCGGCTGCGCGCACCCGACATCGCGCTCGCCGAGGCGGCGATCGGCGCCGGGCTCACCGGCGTGCTGCTGCTCGACACCCTCGGCTACCTGCGCCGCCACTTCGAGCGGCCACGCCCCTCCCCACCCTCCGCACCCGCAGCGCACACCTCGGACAAGGAGCAGACGAGGTCATGAAACGGCACCTGCTCATCCTGCTCGCAGCGCTCGCAAGCCTGGCGGTCTGCGCCGCACTTGCCCTCGCCGTCATCGAGCGCCCCGAAGCGCGCACGGACCTGCCACGAGTCGTCGCGCACAGCATCGAGCACGCCGGCGCGCCGCATCCGATCACGGCGGTCCTGCTCGATTTCCGCAGCTACGACACCTTGCTCGAAGTTGCCGTGCTGCTCGTCGCCGTGGTCGTCGCGCTGGCGCTGCGCGAGGCCCAGCCCGACGGCCCCGACCGCATGGGCCTGGACAACCCGCTGCTGCGTGCGGTGATGAGCTGGCTGTTGCCGTTGATGCTGCTGGTCGCCGCCTATCTGCTTTGGGCGGGCAGCACGCGGCCAGGGGGCGCCTTCCAGGCGGCGGCGGTGCTGGCCGCCGCGGGTGTGCTGCTGCGCCTGGCAGGCGTGCGCCTGGGCGGTTTCGCCGGAGAAGGCGGCGCCCGGCGGTTGCGCGCGCTGCTGGTGCTCGGCCCGGCGGTATTCGTGGCCGTGGGTGCCGGCACGGCACTCGGCGGGCGCGCCTTCCTCGACTACCCGGCGGATTGGGCCGGCGGCCTGATCCTGGCGATCGAGCTGGCGCTGACGCTGTCGATCGCGCTCGCGCTGCTGTCGCTGTTCCGGCTGGCGCCGCCGCAGTCGGATGTCGAGCGTCTGCCCGAGCGCAGGCGGAGGACCCGCGAATGAGCGCAACAGTGCTCGCCACCGACGCCCTATACGCTTGGGTCGGGGTGCTGCTGTGCGGGCTTGGCCTGTTCGGCTTCATCATTCATCGCCACCTGCTGCGCCGCCTGCTCGCCTTCAACGTCATGGGCAGCGGCAGCTTCCTGCTGCTGGTGGGGTTGGCACAGGACGGGCGTGGCATCGACCCGGTACCGCAAGCCCTCGTGCTGACCGGCATCGTGGTGGCGGTCGCGTCCACCGCACTCGCCCTCGTCATCTTCCGCCGCTGGCATCGCGTCAGCGGCGAGAGCACGCTGCCGGAGGACGTGTGAGCCTGCTGCCTGCCCTGGTCATGCTGCCACTCTCCGCCGCGCTGGCAAGCACGCTGCTGCCGCTGCGCTGGCGCGGGCCGCTGGGGGTGGCGCTGGCCGTATTGCTTGCCGGCGTGGCTTGCGGCCTGCTGCGCACGGTGGTGGGCGACGGGCCGCAGGCGCATGCGCTGGGTGGCTGGGCGCCGCCGCTGGGCATTGCGCTGGTGGCCGACGGCCTGGCGGCAGGCATGGTGGTGCTGACCGCGACGGTCGCCCTGCCCTGCGCGCTGCACGCTGCACTCGGCCTGCGCGGCGAGGCGGTGGAGGACGGCTTCTGGCCGCTGTTCTGGTTCATGTGGGCGGCACTCAACGGCATCTGGCTGTCGGCAGACCTGTTCAACCTCTATGTCGGCCTCGAGTTGCTCGGCCTGGCGGCGGTGGGCCTGGTGGCGCTCAAGGGCTCGGCCGGCGCGCTGGCCGCGGCGATGCGCTACCTGCTGGCAGCGCTGCTCGGTTCGCTCGCCTACCTGATCGGCGTCGCCCTGCTCTACGCCGCCTGGGGCAGCCTGGCGCTGGCGGACCTTGCAGGCTTCATGGCCGAGGCTGGCGTAGCACAGTCCGGCAGTCTCACCACGCTGGTCGCACTCGGCCTGATGAGCGCCGGGCTGCTGCTCAAGACCGCCCTGTTCCCGCTCCACGGCTGGCTGCCGCCCGCACACGGCGGGGCGCTGCCGCCGGTCAGCGCGCTGCTCTCGGCGCTGGTCATCAAGGCCTCGCTGTACATCCTGATGCGACTGTGGATCATGGCAGGCCCGGCGCTGACCCCGCTCGCGCTCGGTTGGCTACTCGGCGCACTGGGCGCCGCAGCGGTGTTCTGGGGCGGCTGGATGGCGCTGCGCCAGGCACGCCTCAAGCACCTGGTGGCCTACTCCACGGTGGCGCAGATCGGCTACCTGTTCCTGTTCTTCCCGCTCTTCGGCGTGGCGAACATGGACGCCGCGCGCCTGGCATGGGACGGCACGCTGCTGATGCTGGCCGCGCATGCGCTGGCCAAGGCCGGCATGTTCCTCGCTGCCGGCAACCTGGTGCTGGCGGTGGGCAGTCCGCACATCGCCGACCTTACCGGCATCAGCCGCTTCCGACCGCTGTCTCTGATGAGCTTCGGTCTGGCAGGGGTGAGCCTGATGGGCCTGCCGCCGAGCGCCGGCTTCACCGCCAAGTGGCTGCTGCTGCAAAGCGCGCTGGCGAGCGGGCAGTGGGTGTGGATCATCGTGCTGGTGGGGGGCGGGCTGCTGAGCGCGGCCTACGTGTTCCGGGTGTTCCGCCACGCCTTCGTCGAGGGCCCGGCGCGCGACCGCTTCGCCTCGCCGCCGCTCGCGCTCGAGCTGTCGGCGCTGGCGCTGGGCAGCGCCAGCATCGCGCTCGGCCTGGTGGCACAGGCGCCGCTGGAATGGCTGCGCATCGGCAGCCCACTCGCTACGGGCGTGCCATGAGCGGCGCGAGCTCACTCCTCCACGCCTTGCTGCCGCTGGCGGTGATCGCCACCTCGCTGCTGGCGGCGGTGGGCATCTTCGTGCTCGCCGAGCACCGTCACCGCCTGCGCAGCAGCCTCAACCTGGCAGCGGCGCTGGCCAAGCTGGCGCTGGTGGTGTGGATGGGGCTGGGCGTGCTCGAAGGCGAACGCTACGAGTTGCGCTACACCCTGGTCGACGGGGTCGCCTTCGTGCTGCGCGCCGACGCCCTCGGCATCATGTTCGCCGGCCTGTCCTCGGTGTTGTGGCTGTTCACCACGATCTACGCCATCGGCTACCTTGAGAACGCGCCCAACCGCAGCCGCTTCTTCGGTTTCTTCAGCCTGTGCGTGGCGAGCACGGTCGGTATCGCGCTCGCCGGCAACCTGTTCACCTTCTTCCTGTTCTATGAACTGCTGACGCTGTCGACCTACCCGCTGGTCGTGCACCGCGGCAGCGCAAAGGCGCTTGCCGCCGGACGCACCTATCTCGTCTACACGCTCGGCGGCGGCGCGGTGCTGCTGCTCGGCATCGCCCTGTTGCATGCGCTGGCGGGCGACGTGGCCTTCGGCGCCGGGGCGGGCCTGGCGGCGCTCGAGGCCGTATCAGATCCGCAGCTGGTGCTGATCTTTGCGCTGCTCGTCGGTGGCCTGGGCGTGAAGGCCGCAATCTTCCCGCTCCACGGCTGGCTGCCGACGGCGATGGTGGCGCCGGCACCGGTGAGCGCGCTGCTGCATGCGGTTGCGGTGGTCAAGGCCGGGGCCTTCGGCATCGTGCGCGTGGTGTATGACGTGTTCGGCATCGAGCTGGCCTGGCAGCTCGGCGTGCTCGGGCCACTGGCAGCGCTGGCCAGCTTCACCATCCTGTACGGCTCGCTGCGCGCGCTGGCGCAGGCCGACCTGAAGCGCCGGCTGGCGTTCTCAACCGTCAGTCAGGTGTCCTACATCGTGCTCGGCATCTCGCTGTTCGGGCCGCTCGGCACTGCCGGCGGGCTGGTGCACCTGCTGCACCAGGGGCTGATGAAGATCACCCTGTTCTTTTGCGCCGGCAACTACGCCGAGACCCTGGGCGTACACCGCGTGGACGAGCTCGACGGCGCCGGGCGCTGCATGCCCGCGACCAGCATCGCCTTCACCATCGGCGCCTTCGGCATGATCGGCGTCCCGCCGCTGGCGGGCTTCGTCACCAAGTGGTATCTCGGCCTCGGCGCACTCGAAGCCGGCATGGGCTGGGTCATCGGCGTGCTGGTGGCAAGCAGCCTGCTCAACGCCGCCTACTTCCTGCCCATCCTGCACCGCATCTGGTTCCGCCCGCAGCGCGGGCCGTGGCCGGACGAGCGCTTCCGGCAATGCCACGACACCCACCCGCTGCTGCTGATGCCTACGCTGGCGACTGCCGCCTTCAGCGTGGTCGCAGGCCTGTTCGCCAGCCTGCCCTACTCCCCGCTGTACTGGGCGACCGTGGTGGTCGGGCGGGAGTACCTGCCGTGATCGCCGCGGCGAGGTCCGCCACGCGGTCTGTGATGATGGCATCCGCTACCGTCGAGGAGGCCCGCTGATGGAGCGCGCAATCGACGCTTTCGGCCTGGTGCTGGTCCCGACCCTGCCACTGCTGATGGTGCTGGCCTGGTGCGTGCCCGGCTGGCGCTGCCGCATCGAATGCTGGACGCCATGGGCAGCACTGCCCGCGTTGTTGCTGGGGCTGGGCGGCGCGCAGGGGGTGAGCGTGCAGCTCGATGCGGTGCTGTTCGGCACCGTGCTGGCGCTGGACGGAACACGGCGGGTGTTTCTCGCCTTCACCGCCCTGCTGTGGCTGGGCGCGGGCCTCTACAGCCGTGGCACGCTGGCGGGCGACGCGCGGGCGAGTGGCTTCCGGCTGCTGTGGCTGGCAACGATGGCGGGCAACTTCGGCCTCATCCTCGCCCACGACCTGGCGAGCTTCTATGCCAGCTTCGCATTGATGAGCTTTGCCGCCTACGGCCTGGTGATCCACGACCGCAGTGGCGCGGCGCTGCACGCCGGGCGGGTTTATCTGGCAATGGCGGTCGCCGGTGAAGGCCTGATCATCGCTGGCCTGTTGCTCGCGGCCAGCGCCAGCGCGGCGCCGCAGGCACCGCTATTGAGCGACCTGGCGGGCGCAATCGCGGCCTCGCCGCGGCGCGACCTCACGATCGCCTGCCTGGTCGCCGGTTTTGGCGTCAAGGCCGGGCTACCGCTGTTGCATATGTGGCTGCCGCTGGCTCACCCGGTGGCGCCGGTACCGGCGAGCGCAGTGCTGTCGGGGGCGATGATCAAGGCTGGGCTGCTGGGCTGGCTCGTCACCTTGCCGCTGGGGGTGGTCGCGCTGCCGGGCTGGGGCCTGGGCCTGATCACGCTCGGCTTCGCTGCCGCCTTCGGCGCCGCGGCCATCGGCATCCACCAACGCACACCGAAGACGGTGCTCGCCTACTCCAGCGTCAGCCAGATGGGCCTGATCACCGTCGGCGTGGGCGCCGGCCTGCACCAGCCAGCGCTGTGGCCCGCGCTGGCGCCCGCGATCGCGCTCTACGCCCTGCATCACGGCCTGGCCAAGGGTGCGCTGTTTCTCGGCGTGGGCATCGCGCCCGCGCTGGCCCACGCGGGCAGCATACGCCGGCGGGCGTTGTGGCTGGCGCTGGCGCTGCCCGGGCTGGCGCTGGCCGGGCCGATGGTGAGCGGCGTGGCCGCCAAGATCAGCCTGAAGACCGCGCTCGCGGGCGGCTTCGTCACCCCGGCGTGGTGGCAGCACCTGCCGCTGGTACTGAGCCTGGCGGCGGCCGGCACCACAGCGCTGGTCGCGCGCTACCTCTGGCTGCTGGCGCAACAAGCCGACGACGGCCACCATGCGCCCCCGGCCGCCGCCCAATGGCTGGGCTGGGCGCTGGTGCTCGGCGCGAGTGTGGCCGGCCTCATCCTGCTGCCCTGGGTGCCGGTGCCCGCGGGTTTGCCGCCCGACCCCGCCTACCTGCCCGAGCTGCTGTGGCCAGTGCTCGCCGGCAGCGCACTCGCCGTGTTCGCCGCCCGCCGCCTGCGCGCCTGGCCGCTGCCGGCCGGCGACGTGCTGACGCCGCTGCTTGGCCTGCTGCAGGGACTGCGCAGGGTGGCAGAGGCGTGCGTACGCCAACTCACTGAGTTGGCCGGTCGCATCGCCACCGACCATGGCTGGCGCGCTCCGAGCGCGGCAGACACGCGAGACGAGGCGATCGCACCGCCGCCTGCAAGTGCACTGGAGCAGGCGCTGCGCCGGCATGCCGCCCTGCTCTTTGCACTGCTGACAGCGCTGGGCCTGGGGCTGGCACTGGGTGCGTTGCTTGCGGGGCCGCTGGCGCGGTAGGCAAAGGTTCCGGCCAACAACAGGCATCGCGCCGGGCACAGGAAAAGCTCGCGGCTGGCGCCGCTCCCACAGCAGACCGTGGCGCGCCTCCCCCGTAGGAGCGGCGCCAGCCGCGAGGGGTTGAAGGCGACACCGCCAGGGTCGGGACCAGAAAAGCTCGCGGCTGACGCCGCCACAGACAATGCTGTATCCAGGCTGGCCTGACCCACCGTGAGGCGATAGGATTCGGGCATCGAGGCGCCTCACGCCAGCCATGCACCATGACGCCTCCCTGGCTCATGCCCTAACCCGAGCCCGCAGCAATGCGGCGCTGACGCCATGAAGATGAACATCCTTCCCGTGCGCCCCCTGCTGCTGTCCCTCGCATTGGCCCTCGCGGGCTGCAGCGACACCCCACTGCGAGAGTGGCGCACCACGGAAAAAGGGGGGGTGTTCTCGCTCAGCATCAGCCTGGATGCCGAACACGTGCTGGTCGGCGCGGTGCAGCACGGTGGCAGCCTGTGGCGCACGGCTGACGGCGCACGCCTCTACGACTGGAACCACAAGCCGGACCAGGTCTCTGCGCTGGTAGCGACTGCCTTTTCGGCCGAAGGGCGCTTCGCAGCGACCGCCGAGCGCCATCAACTCGCGCTATGGGACGTCGCCAGCGGCCGTGCCATCGGCACCTGGGCGATGGAGGCTCCGGTACTGTCGATCGCCGTCTCGGGCAACGGCCAGCGCCTGCTCGTCGGCCTGCAGGACAACTCGGCGCTGCTCATCGACACCGCCCGCGACGAGCCGCTTGCGCGCATTCGCCATGGCAACGGCGTACAGGCGGTGGCCATCACCGCGGACGGCCGCATCGGCATCACCGGCGCCGACGACGGCATGCTGCGCGCCTGGGACCTCGATACCGGCAGCACGCTGCTCGCACACAAGTTTGCCAGCGGCATCTCGACACTGGCGCTGTCCGCGGACGGCAGCCTGCTCTTCGTCGGCCGCTATCACGGCAAGGGCATGGTCTGGAACCTGCAGCGCAACCAGGCGGTCAGCGCGATCGGTCATGACCGAACCTCCATCGTCAGTGCGCGCTTCGCGCCCGACGGCCTCACCCTGCTCGCCGGCCTGCCCGCAGGCCGGATCCAGGAGTGGAACGTAAGCGCCGGCACACTCGTCAGGCACTGGCAGGCCGACGCACCCTCCGCGGTGCGCAGCAGCGGCCTGACCACGACCGCGGTCGCACACGACCTCCGCAGCCGCAGCATCATCGCCGGTTTCTCTGACGGGTCGGTCAGGGTGTGGTCACGCTGAACCGCCTGCCATGCACACTCCGCTGCCTGCCGGCAACCGGCAGCGCGGCACGGGCAGGCGGCAAACTATGCGCAGTGACCATGACAAAACCGGCAAGCTTTGCCGAATAGCCGCTGATTTACCGGCATTTTCCGGCCTTTGATCGCCGATCCGGCCCCATAGAATCCGCTTTGACCACCTGGCACGGAATTCGCTGAGAGCCGGTCAAGCACGACCACGCTCTACCCCGGACCTGGCATTCCGACAACGCTGGCCGTACTGCAGACGCAACGGACACCCTCGGAGATCAATCATGGCTCAAGTCATCAACACCAACATCGCTTCGCTCAACGCGCAGCGCAACCTGAACACCTCGGCCGGCTCGCTCGCCACCTCGCTGCAGCGCCTGTCCTCGGGTCTGCGCATCAACAGCGCCAAGGACGACGCCGCGGGCCTGGCGATCTCGGAACGCATGACCTCGCAGATCCGCGGCCAGGATCAGGCGCGCCGCAACGCAAACGACGGGATTTCTCTCGCACAGACGGCCGAAGGAGCGCTCGAATCCGCTAGCACCACCCTTCAGCGGATCAGGGAACTTGCAGTGCAGTCCGCCAACGCATCAAACGCTCCCTCCGATCGCCAAGCGATTCAGGCTGAGGTAGCTCAACTGACTGCCGAACTCGACCGCATCGCACGCACCACTGAATTCAACGGACTCAAACTTCTCGACGGCACCTTCGGCACCGCCAACTTTCAGGTCGGCGCCAATGCAAACCAGACCATCACTGCCTCCACCGGCAACTTCCGCACCTCCAACTATGGCAACAACAACGTGGCCAGCACAACCGTTGCTGCGTCAATCACGGGTACGAGAACCGATGCACAGGTGGCAGGGAAAACTGGCGTTCGCGTGGCCGACGCCACCCTGCAGATCTTCGGCAACCTAGGCGCCAGCGGTGCGATCAACGTCGCTGCAGGCTCCAGCGCCAAGACGGTCGCCGATCAGGTCAATACAGTGAGCAGCAAGACCGGCGTGACGGCAACAGCACGCACCGAAGGCACAGCGACCTTCAGCGCAGCCGGCGCCTATTCGTTCGACATCGTTGCAGACAATGCCGCCACGGAAACCGTACGCGTCTCATTCACCATTGGCGGCACCACAGGTGCTGACAACTTAGCCAACGCCGTATCTGCAATCAATGATGTCTCCGGCAAGACCGGCGTCACTGCCTCCATCAATTCAAACGGCCAGCTCGTGATGACCAACGACAGCGGCAACGACATCTTTCTCCGTAACACGGTCGTTGGCAATGTCAATGCAGGCACCGTTTCCTTTGGCGCAGGCGACTTGGTGGCAACAGGCGCTGCCGACGTCAACATCGGCCTCACCGGCACAGTCTCACTCAACTCCGAAAAGTCCTTCACGGCGACCGGAACTGTGAACTCGGTCCTGACTTCAGCGGCGGTTAGTTCCAGCCTTCAGTCCGTCGCCTCGCTGGATGTCACCACCTTCGACAATGCGACCAAGGCGCTCAAGATCGTCGACTCTGCCCTGGCGGCAGTCAATGGTCAGCGAGCCAAGTTCGGCGCCCTGCAGTCGCGCTTCGAGACCACGATCGCCAACCTGCAGATAAGTGCAGAGAATCTGTCGGCTTCGCGCAGCCGTATCCGCGACACCGACTTTGCATCGGAAACCGCCAACCTGACCCGCGCGCAGATCCTGCAGCAGGCCGGCACGGCGATGTTGTCCCAGGCCAACGCCCTGCCTCAAAACGTGCTTTCACTCCTGCAAGGCTAAGTTGCCACGACTCACGAAGTAAAATCAGGCAGCCCTGTCCAGCCACGTGGCCGGAGAGGGCTGTCGCCATTTTGGATGAGTGGGGCAAGTCGATCGTGTCCTCCGAGATCCAGCACGAGAAAATGTCCTAAAGATTTCCCACCTTCGACCGTTACAGCAAACAACGGCACGGAGATCACGCAGCAGTCGCTGACTCAAGGCGCGAATCGGCCGGGTTAATCGAAATTCGAAACCTAAAGGAGTCGATCATGGCACAAGTTATCAACACCAACGTCGCGTCCCTGAACGCTCAGCGTCAGCTCAGCACCAGTGGCAATTCTCTCGCCACGTCCCTGCAACGCCTGTCCTCCGGCCTGCGCATCAACAGCGCCAAGGATGACGCGGCCGGTCTCGCGATTGCGGAACGCTTCACCTCGCAGATTCGCGGCCTCGATCAGGCTCGCCGCAATGCCAACGATGGCATCTCGCTGGCACAGACGGCCGAGGGCGCACTGCAGTCTTCCGGTGACGTCCTCCAGCGAATCCGCGAGTTGGCGGTGCAGTCTGCTAACGCGTCCAATGCATCATCCGACCGCCAAGCAATTCAGGCTGAGGTGTCTCAACTGACTGCCGAACTCGACCGCATCTCGCGAACTACTGAGTTCAACGGTCTGAAGATTCTGGATGGCACCTTCGGCACCGCCAACTTTCAGGTCGGCGCCAATGCAAACCAGACCATCACTGCCTCCACCGGCAACTTCCGCACCTCCAACTATGGCAACAACAACGTGGCCAGCACAACCGTTGCTGCGTCAATCACGGGTACGAGAACCGATGCACAGGTGGCAGGGAAAACTGGCGTTCGCGTGGCCGACGCCACCCTGCAGATCTTCGGCAACCTAGGCGCCAGCGGTGCGATCAACGTCGCTGCAGGCTCCAGCGCCAAGACGGTCGCCGATCAGGTCAATACAGTGAGCAGCAAGACCGGCGTGACGGCAACAGCACGCACCGAAGGCACAGCGACCTTCAGCGCAGCCGGCGCCTATTCGTTCGACATCGTTGCAGACAATGCCGCCACGGAAACCGTACGCGTCTCATTCACCATTGGCGGCACCACAGGTGCTGACAACTTAGCCAACGCCGTATCTGCAATCAATGATGTCTCCGGCAAGACCGGCGTCACTGCCTCCATCAATTCAAACGGCCAGCTCGTGATGACCAACGACAGCGGCAACGACATCTTTCTCCGAAACACGGTCGTTGGCAATGTCAATGCAGGCACCGTTTCCTTTGGCGCAGGCGACTTGGTGGCAACAGGCGCTGCCGACGTCAACATCGGCCTCACCGGCACAGTCTCACTCAACTCCGAAAAGTCCTTCACGGCGACCGGAACTGTGAACTCGGTCCTGACTTCAGCGGCGGTTAGTTCCAGCCTTCAGTCCGTCGCCTCGCTGGATGTCACCACCTTCGACAATGCGACCAAGGCGCTCAAGATCGTCGACTCTGCCCTGGCGGCAGTCAATGGTCAGCGAGCCAAGTTCGGCGCCCTGCAGTCGCGCTTCGAGACCACGATCGCCAACCTGCAGACCAGTGCCGAGAACATGTCGGCCTCCCGCAGCCGTATCCGCGACACCGACTTTGCATCGGAGACCGCCAACCTGACCCGCGCGCAGATCCTGCAGCAGGCTGGCACGGCGATGCTGTCCCAGGCCAACGCCCTGCCGCAGAACGTGCTTTCGCTGCTCCGGTAAGCGGTGTAGGCTAAGTTGCTTGGCACGGCGCGGGGTTCGCAAGGGCCCCGCGCCGTTACACCATGAGGGTGACCACAATGAACATCTCTTCGGTGAATACCTCGGTTCAGACCGAAAACCTGCTCCAGACCACATCCAGCGCCCGCAGTCCGTCGGCCGAACGGGCCGCCGCTACGGATTCAAGCAGCACGGCAAAAACAGGTGCAGCCGCCGCCGGTGCCCGTACAGAACAGAGCAAGCGCACCGCGGCCGAAGACGCCGCCGCAGCGCAGAAGCCCAGTTCGCTCGAGCAGGTCGAGCAGGCAATGGACGAAGTCCGCAAAGCGATTTCGCCTGTGGCACGCGACTTGCTTTTCTCTATCGACGAAGACACCGGCAGAACGATCGTCAAGGTCGTCGATGCCAGCACCGACGAAGTGATCCGCCAGATCCCTTCCGAGGAGATCATTTCCATCGCCAAGGCGCTGGATAAATTGCAGGGCCTGCTGGTCGAACAGAAGGCCTGACCCGAACAGCAGACAGGAGGTTCCGACATGGCAACGATCACGAGCGGTGGTTCGATCATCGACATCAACTCGATCGTGCGCGGCTTGATGTCGGTGGAAAGCCGCCCCCTGACCCTGCTGGCACAGCGCGAGGCGAGCCAGCAGGCCAAGTTGTCCGCCTTCGGCCAGATCAAGGGCGCATTGTCGTCCCTGCAGACCGCCACCGACGGGCTCAAG
Organism: Thauera sp. 27; assembly: GCF_000310125.2. Classification (NCBI taxonomy): domain Bacteria; kingdom Pseudomonadati; phylum Pseudomonadota; class Betaproteobacteria; order Rhodocyclales; family Zoogloeaceae; genus Thauera; species Thauera sp. 27. Next base: position 82,860 of record NZ_AMXB01000015.1, on the reverse strand, counting down.
ACCGCAACCAAGTTCTCTGCCACCAAGGCCAGTGTGGCCGGCGACGCCGGCTTCACCGCCAGTTCCGGTGCGGGCGCCGCAAACGCGAGCTATGCGGTTGACGTGTTGCAGATGGCCAAGATCCAGCGCGTTTCGACCCCCGTGGGCGGCAGCTTCACCCCCGCGGCAGGCAAACTCACCATCGAGTTCGGTACCGTCACGGACGCTGGCTCGGGCAAGTCCTTCACGAGCGACAGTCCCCCTCGCACTGCCAGCCTGGACTTCGAAGGCAGCACACTGGAAGAACTGCGCGATGCCATCAACGGCAACGCGGCGCTCGGCGTCAAGGCCAACATCATCAACAACGGCACGGCCAAGCAGCTTGTCTTGAGCGGTACCGCCACGGGCGCCAACATGGCGTTCAAGCTGACGGGCGAGGACGGGCTCGAGGATCTGAGCTTTGACCCGGCCGCAACACCCCTGCCAGCCGACAAGATGTACTCGGTACAAGCGGCGCAGGATGCGCGCATCCGCGTCGATGGCATCGAAGTCACGCGCGGCAAGAACACGATCACCGACGTCATCGACAACGTGACGCTCACACTCACCAAGGAGCCGGTCGCGCCGGCCGCAAGCCTGAGCGGGACCCTCTCGGTGAGCGAGGACCAAAGCGCGGCAAAAACTGCCGTCGAAGCTTTCGTCAAGGCCTACAACGATGTAGCGAGTACCCTGGCCAGCCTGACCGCTTACAACCCCGATAACAAGACCGGCGCCACACTCACGGGCGACTCCACTGCACGCAACATCCAGAGTCAGTTGCGCAACGCACTGGGCGCCTCGATCACTGGCCTGACGGGTGCGAATTCGCTGTCTCAGGTCGGCATCAGCTTCGACAAGGACGGCAAGCTCGCGCTCGACAGCACCAAGTTTACCGCCGCACTCAACGATACGAGCAAGGACGTTGCGGCCTTTTTCACCGGCAAGGACGGCGTAAAGGGTTTTGCCTCAAGCTTCAGTGCCCAGCTCGACGGACTCATTGCCCGCGACGGGCTGATCAACAGCCGCACCGAGGGCATCAACTCCACCATCAAGTCGCTGACGACGCAGTACGACACGATGGAGGCTCGCCTGGCGAAGATGGAAGAGCGTTATCGTAAGCAGTATTCCACCCTCGACACACTACTCAATGGCCTGACCCAGACCAGCACCTACCTCATGCAGCAACTGGCCAACCTGCCGTCCATCGGGCGATCCTAGCAATCGGAGCAAGATCTCCATGTTTGGTACTTCCTACCCCAATCGCGCCTCGGCCTATGCCCGCGTCGGCAATCAGACCAGCGTCGAGTCGGCTTCCCCGCACAAGCTCATCCTGATGCTGTACGACGGCGCCCTTCTGGCACTGGGCACCGCGACGGTGGCGATGCAGAACAAGGACATCCCGACCAAGGGCAAGTCCATTTCCAAAGCCATCGACATCATCATGAATGGCCTCAAGGTCAGTCTCGACATCGAGGCTGGCGGCGAGTTGGCGGAGCGTCTCGACGCCCTTTATGAGTACATGGCCGATCGCCTGCTGCACGGTAACCTGCACAACAACCAGGCGGCGATCGAAGAGGTCATCGGGCTGCTTGGCAGCCTGCGCGAAGCGTGGGCGGCGATCGAGTCGCAGGTTCAGGGATAGGAGCGGATAACAGCCATGCTTACGCTGGAGAACGCTCGCACCCTGCTTGAACTCTACCGGCGCATGGCGCTTGCCGCCGAGGCAGGCGAATGGGATGAGTTGGCCGAGCTCGTGCGCCAGTCCGGTGCGCTGCGTGTAGCGGCGGCGCCGGCCCTGCAGCCGCCTTCCCCGGACCAGGCGGCTGAGATCGAGATCGTGATCAAGCAGATTCTGGAACTCGACCACGGCATTCGCCTGCATGCCGAACCGGCACTCGAGAGCACGCGCAAGCTGCTGTCCAGTTCGGTCAAAGGCCGTGCGGTACGCAATGCCTATGGCGGCTGAAGGGCGCAGCGCACTCGAACCAGGCCCCTCCCGCCATGATCCCCGCTGACCTCGCCGCCCGCCTGCGGCTGCTCAACGAAGCGAGCTTCTTCAACTCCGAGCCGCCCGTACCGGGCCTGCAGCGCGCACGCGAGATCCAGTCGCAGTTGCCCGAGCTGGTGCCGGGGCAGCGTTTTTTCGCAACCCTTCAGCGCACGCTGCCGGACGGCACCTTCCGTGCGCTGGTCGCCGGCCAGCAGATGACGCTGGCGCTCAACACCGCAGCCAAGTCGGGCGACACACTGGAGCTCGAGGTATCGCAAGTGACGCCGCGTGCGGTGTTCGCACGCATCGTCGGCCAGGAGGCGGCGGCAACCGTCACGGCATCGGCCCAACCGGCACTGAGCCAGACCGGGCGCCTGATCAGCTTCCTGCTCACCGGCCAACCGGCAGCGCAGCCGGCAAGCCTTGCCGCCAACCAGCCCCTGCTTGCCGCCCCGCCCGCCAACGGCGCCCAACTGGCGCCGCTGCTGCGCCAGGCCTTGGGACAGAGCGGGCTGTTCTACGAATCCCACCAGGCCGACTGGGTGCTCGGCAGACGCGACACGGCCAGCCTGACGAGCGAGCCGCAGGGGCAGGCACAGACGCGTTCCACCGCGCAGGGTGCGTCCCAGGCCGCGACCGGGCAAGCGGTGCATCAGGGCGTCGCCAGCCCGAAGAGTGGTGCGCAGTCCGGTCAGCCCGCTGCTGCCGAAGGCAGCGAACGCGCAGCCCAAGCTCGCGGCGCTGCCCTGGCCGATGAGGCCACGCCCGTGCGCACCGCGCCCATACCGGAACGTCTGATCCCCATCGTCCATCAGCAGCTCGACGCCCTGGCCACCCAGCAGTATGTATGGCATGGCCAGGCATGGCCGGGCCAGGCGGTGGAATGGCGAATCGAGGACCCCGCGCGGGATGACGGCAGCGCCGAAGAGGAGACCGCCCACGGCTGGGACAGCACCTTGCGGCTGACCCTGCCCCGGCTCGGCGGAGTGGAGGCCCAGTTGCACCTGAGCGGGAAGCAGGTGGCCCTGCGCCTGCGCGCAGACGAGGCCGACACCCTCGTGGCACTCGACGCCGGTGCCGCAGCCCTGGCTTCGGCGCTGGAAGCGGTGGACCTGAGGTTGTCGGGCCTGATCGTCGAGCCAAGCCATGACTGACGCCCGCCCCGCCACCCGCAACGAAGCCGTCGCCCTTGCCTACACGGCCGGCGAGACGGCGCCGCGCGTGGTCGCCAAGGGCAAGGGCGTGCTGGCGCAGGAGATCATCGACCGCGCACGCGAGGCCGGGGTATTCGTGCATGAATCCCCCGAGCTGGTGAGCCTGCTCATGCAGGTGGACCTTGACGCGCGCATCCCGCCCCAGCTCTACATTGCCGTAGCCGAGCTGCTGGCGTGGCTGTACCGGATCGAACAGGGGGCCGACGCCGGCCCACCGCCGCACAACCTTGACCTGCCCGAGAGCCTGCGGCCACGCAGCGCCGACGCCGAGACAGGCGCTTGAAGCCGTTCGCGCGGCCGCCGGCCATGGTCTCCACTGTCGTGATATAAGGATGCGGAACTCCAGCAAACAGACTGGGCACACTGGCACAGCGCCACACAAGATGCAGATCGAACAACAAGACACCCGCGTCGAGTTGGTGTACGGGGAAGACGAAGCCAAGTACCTGCTCCGCGACGCCGCCGAGATCAAGGCGCTCTTCCGCGCCCTGCTCGGCCATCGCGGCCTGCTCGGGGCACGCTCGATTCCCGGCGGGCACAACTTCATCACCGCACTGATCGAAGCCGACGAGCAGCGCGGCATCCTCCTCGACGCCAGCACCGACCCCCTGCAGAACGAGCGCATCGCGCAGTCCAATGCGCTGGACTGCGTCACCCAGCTCGACCGCGTGCGCATCCAGTTCCTGCTCGAGAACCATGCACTGGTGGTCGAGGACGGCAAGGCGGGGTTTCGGGCGCCCTTCCCGCATACCGTCCTGCGCCTGCAACGGCGCGAATTCTTCCGACTGCAGACGCCGTCGACATCCGCACGCAAGGTGGTATGCAGGTTTCCGCTGCCGCTGGGAAACGGGCGCACGCACGAGGTCGAGCTGAGCATCCTGGACATCAGCCGCGGGGGCGTTGCGATCGCCGTGCCCCCCGGGGGCGTTGCGCTCGAGCAAGGCGCAGTATTCGAAGACTGCACCCTGTTGCTGCCCGACACGCCGCCGGTAAGCACCAGGCTGACCATTCGCAACCTGTTCCGTATCACACGGCCAAACGGTGTCGAGTTGTTGCGCATCGGCTGCGCCTTCGCAGACCTGTCGGCCAGCGCCGGAGACGCGATCCAGCGCTACGTCCTGCGCATGGAAAGAGAGCGCAACGCGCGCGAACGGGGGCTGATTTGAACATCGATCACAGCCCCGAGCACCAGGAGGTCCCCCCGGACCAACCCGTCCAGGATACGGCTGGCCTCGACCGCTACATTCTGCGCGGACGCCGGCAGATCATCCAGATCCTGCAGGAGATGATCGACGACCGCTGCCTCATGTCCGCGCACATCCGGGGCGGTCTCTCGTATGTCAGTACCGTGCTTGCAGTCGAGCCCGAGCAGAACGCCATCCTGCTCGACGCAAGCCCCAACCCGAGCACCCATGCACGGGCACTCGAGGCCACACAACTGTTGTGCACCTCGCAACTCAACCGCATCCGCGTGCAGTTCTCGGTCGAGGGGATCAGACAGGTATCGATCGACGGTCGCCCGGCGCTGCGCGCCAGCATCCCCACCGAAATCCTGCGCCTGCAACGCAGGGAGTTCTTCCGCCTGCAGGTGCCGATTGCGCACGGCATCGCAATCACGCTCCCGCCCGCGGCGGGCAGCGAGGGCCCAGCGTGCGAGGCACGCGTCATCGACCTGAGCTGCAACGGTGCCGCAGTGCTAGTGCCACCCGGCGTACGTACGCTGACGATCGGCGAAGTCGTGCCCGGCTGTACGCTGCGCCTGATCGACCAGGAGCCGCTCTCCCTGGCCCTCGAAGTGCGCAACATCAACCGCCAGACAAAACCCAACGGAACGGAACAGCTGCGCATCGGACTGCGCTTCGAGTCCATGCCCCGAAGCGCGGAGACGCGCATCCAGCGCTACATCTTCAACACCGAACGTGAGATCAACGCCCGCACGCTCGGCGGGCTTTAGGCTGGCGCGAGGTATCCGCGGAACAGCGACGCAGTGACGCGCTTGCGCCGGCCGGCGAGCAAAGGAACGTGACATGAGGACCGAACCCCTGCCGATCCGCCCCTCCGCCTGTGAAACCGAACAACGCACCCGGCATCCGCACGATTTCGGCCAGGGGGAAAAGCAACGTGCGGAGACACGAGCCCTGTGGGTCACGCTGCTCACTCTGGCAACCATGGTGGCCGAGGTCATCGGGGGCTGGATCACCGGATCGATGGCGCTGCTGGCCGACGGCATCCACATGGGCGGCCATGCGCTCGCCCTGGGGTTGGCAACAGCCGCCTACTATCTTGCCCGTCGCCATGCCAACGATCGCCGGCTAAGCCTGGGCAGCGGCAAGATCGGCGACCTGGCGGCCTACACCAGCGCACTCTTCCTCGGTGCAAGCACCCTGTGGCTGGTGATGGAGTCCATTCAGCGCCTGCTGCATCCGCAGCCGCTGTTGGCGGTCGAGGCAATGACGGTGGCCGTCGCCGGCCTGGCCGTCAATTTGCTTTCAGCATGGCTGCTGGCCGATGGACATGGACATGCGCATGGACACCCGCACCATCAACATGACGACGACCCGTGCGACTCGCACCGGCACACCCACGCCCACGGTCCAGACCATGCCGCGTCGGAGCATGTCCCCCGCCAGGACAACAACCTCCGGGCTGCGCTGGTGCACGTTATCGCCGATGCGGTGACATCGGTGGCTGCGATCGTAGGTCTGCTTGCAGCCTGGATGTGGGGCTGGCAGTGGCTGGATCCGTTGATCGCACTCGTGGCCTCGCTGGTGATCCTGCGCTGGGCATATGGCCTGCTTCGCCAGACGGGCGCAGTGCTGCTCGACGCGGAAGGCCCGAACGGACTCCGCGAGCAGGTACGCGACAGGCTGGAGGCAGTCGCCGGCACGCGCGTGGTCGACCTGCATCTCTGGTCCGTTGGGCAAGGCGCGTGGACACTGGTGGCCAGCGTCGTCAGCCACGCTCCAGCCTCGCCAGCAGACTACCGGGCCCGCCTGCTAGACCTCAAGGACATTCACCATCCGATCATTGAGGTACAGCAGTGCAGCACTTGCGAATGGCCTGTTGTCCCCACCAGGAGGAGCACCCTTCCATGACCACACGTCGGGAATACGACAGCTTCGGCCCGATTGACGTCCCTGCCGCCCGCCTCTGGGGCGCACAAACCCAGCGCTCGCTGCGCAACTTCGCCATCTCCACGGAGCGCCAGTCAGTCGAGCTCATCCACGCCCTCGTCCTGGTCAAGCGTGCCGCCGCACACGTCAACCACAGCCTCGGCCTGCTGCCGGCCGACAAGACGCAGGCCATCATCGCTGCAGCGGACGAGGTGCTCGCCGGCCTGCATCCGGACGAGTTCCCGTTGGCGGTCTGGCAGACCGGCTCCGGCACGCAGACCAACATGAACGTCAACGAAGTCCTCGCCAACCGCGCCAGCGAACTGCTGGGGGGCGAGCGCGGCGAGAAGCGCCTCGTCCACCCTAACGACGATGTCAACCGCAGCCAGTCGAGCAACGATGTCTTTCCGACCGCCATGCACGTCGCCGCTACCCTTGCCATCAGCCTGAAGCTGCTGCCCGCGTTGTCCAGGCTGCACACCACACTGGAGGCGAAGTCCCGTGCCTTCGCCGACGTCGTCAAGATCGGTCGCACCCATCTCCAGGACGCCACCCCACTCACCCTTGGCCAGGAGATCTCCGGCTGGGCCGCTCAACTGGCGCATGGAGAACGCCACCTGCGCGCAGCGCTTCCGCACCTGAGCGAACTCGCCCTGGGCGGGACTGCGGTGGGAACCGGGCTGAACGCGCCGAAAGGCTACGCCGAGGCCGTTGCCAGAGAAATCACCCGCCTGTCCGGCCATGCCTTCGTCACCGCACCCAGCAAGTTCGAGGCCCTGGCAAGCTGCGATGCGCTGGTGCACGCCCACGGCGCCCTCAAGACTCTCGCCGCCAGCCTCATGAAGATCGCCAACGATGTGCGCTGGTTGGCCAGCGGCCCGCGCAGCGGCCTTGGCGAGATCGCCATCCCAGAGAACGAGCCCGGCTCGTCGATCATGCCAGGCAAGGTCAACCCGACGCAGAGCGAAGCCGTCACGATGCTCGCTGCGCAAGTCATGGGCAACGACGTCGCCATCAACATCGGCGGCGCCTCGGGCAACTTCGAGTTGAATGTCTTCCGTCCGATGGTCATCCACAACTTTCTGCAAAGCGTGCGCCTGCTCGCCGACGGCATGAACAGCTTCAATGACCACTGCGCCGTCGGCATCGAAGCGAACCGTGCGCGCATCACCGAACTGGTGGAGCGCTCGCTGATGCTGGTCACCGCACTCAATCCCCACATCGGCTACGACAAGGCCGCCCAGATCGCCAAGAAAGCCCACAAGGAGGGCAGCAGCCTGCGCGAAGCGGCGCTGGCGCTGGGCTACCTCTCCGCGGACGACTTCGACCGTTGGGTCGACCCGACCAGAATGATCGGCTGAGCAGGGATCACCGCCGGCAGAACGACGCGCGCAATGCGACGACAAATGCCGCTATCGGCACGCCAACGCGCGGAGCACCCCGGCAAGTGCATTGACGGCGATGTCCATCTCGTCCGGCGTGTAAGCCGCGAACCCCATCAGGAAACCGGCCTTGTGCGTGGTCGAAGCATGCAGCGCCGTCAGCCCCAGGAGATCGATTCCCGCCCGAGCCGCGGCATCGATGACCGCGCGCTCGGAGATGTCGCGGGTGAAGACACAGGGCATCTGCATTCCGCCTGCCGGCACCCTCGGTTCGACGAAGTCGCCCAGATGCGCGCGTACGAGCCCTGCCAGCACGTCGAGCCGGTCGGCATAGACGCCACGCATCGCGCGCACATAGGCGCCGAAATGCCCCCCTTCGATGAAGCGTGCCAGCGTCAGCTGGGGGATGGATGCGCTGTGCCCGTCCAGCAAGGTCCGCGCCACCGTCATGGGCGCCACGAGCTGGGGCGGCAAGACCACGTAACCGATGCGCAGGCCAGGAAACAGCGACTTGGTGAAGGTGCCGATGTAGATCGTCCGATCGTACGGGTCGAGCCCCTGCACGCAGGCCGTGGGCTTGCCCGCGTAGTGGAACTCGCTGTCATAGTCGTCCTCGATGATCCAGGCCTGGTTCTGCCGCGCCCATTCGATCACCGCGAGCCGCCGATCCAGCGCCAGCGTCGCACCGGTCGGGAACTGATGCGAGGGCGTCAGGAAGACCGCCCTGGCCGGGCTCGCCGCATCGTGCAGGCGCGCCACCTGCATGCCCTGGTCGTCGAGCGGCACGGGGACACACGCTAGCCCGGCGGCATCGAACGCCTTGCGGGCACCGTGGTAGACGGGGTCTTCGATGAAGATCCGGTCGCCCGCGTCGAGCAGTACGGTTGCGCACAGGGCCAACGCCTGTTGCGAGCTGGTCAGTACCAGCACACGCTCGGGCGTGGCGCGCGCGCCCCGCTCAAGATTGACGTAGTCCGCGATGGCGCGGCGCAACGGCTCCACGCCCTGAGACGGGCTATGCCGCAAGGCCTGGGTGCCATAGTCCTTCAACACCTGTCGTTCCAGGCGCTCCCAGGTTCGCAGCGGAAAGCTGCGCGTCTCCGGCACCCCGGGGGCGAACGGCCTTGGCGCAACAAAGTCGCGCACGCCGCCGCCCTGGAGTATCGACGTACCACGCTGACTCAGACGCACCGACTCGCGCTGGGGCCCGGTGCGCGGCGCGGTGCCACGCCTTGACGAGGCCTGCGCCCGCTCGGACACGAAGCTGCCGCTCCCCACGCGCCGTTCGATGAAGCCTTCCGCATGCAGCTGGCTGTATGCCGACTCGACCGTATCGCGCGAGACGCCGAGCGACCGGGCCAGTGCCCGCGACGCTGGCAGCGGTTTGCCGACGTCGAGTGCGCCGTCGAGGATCAACTGCCGGAGCGCACGCTGAATGCGGGCATGCAGCGGCAAGGCGCCGTGGGCGGGGTCTCCAATCCAGGCTTTGACCGATTCGAGTTGGGCGTGCTTGAACAATTGGCTGGTATCGCTTAACGAAAGTGGTGGGGAACAACGGGCCATTTTAGGCTTAAAAAGCTGCTTTCGGAGCAGATCGATCCCCCACTCTCCTGGAGCCCCAAGCCCGCCATGTCGTCATCCACCTCGCCTTCACCCATCTGTCCGAGCGATCTCGCCCATCCCCTGGTGGCCGGGCTGGTCTCGGTCATCGTCAACTACGGTGGCACCTTCATCCTCGTCTTCCAGGCCGCGAAAGTGGCCGGCCTCAGCCCGGAGCTGACAGCCTCCTGGGTGTGGTCGATCTCGATCGGCGTGGGCGTCACCGGGATAGTCCTGAGCTGGACGGCACGCGAGCCGATCATTACCGCGTGGTCCACGCCGGCCGCCGCGTTCCTCATCACCGCACTTGCGACCACGCCCTATGCCGAAGCGATCGGTGCCTACCTGCTCTCGGCGGCGGCCTTCGTGGCATTGGGGTTGTCCGGGTACTTCGAGAAAGCCATCCGGCTGATCCCACCGGGCATTGCCGCCGGATTGCTGGCCGGCATCCTGCTGCAGTTCGGCATCGGTGCCTTCGGTGGCATGAGCATCGACCCCGTTCTGGCGGGCTTGTTGATCATGGCTTACCTGGTGCTCAAGCGCTTCACCGCACGCTATGCCGTGGTGGGCATCCTGGTGCTGGGGCTGGCCTTCCTGCTCATCGAGGATCGCGTCGATCTGTCCGGGCTGGCATTGCAACTCGCCGCGCCGGTTTTCACGATGCCGGCGTTCTCGCTCAACGCCACCTTGAGCGTGGCACTGCCGCTGTTCCTGATCACGCTGACCGGCCAATACATGCCAGGCATGCTGGTGCTGCGCAACGACGGCTTCAAGACCAGTGCGAACCCCATCGTGACCGTCACCGGGCTCGGTTCGCTGCTCATGGCACCGTTCGGTTCCCATGCGTTCAACATCGCTGCCATCACGGCCGCGATCTGCACCGGCCGGGAAGCGCACGAAGACCCGTCCAGGCGCTGGATCGCCGGCATCGCCGCGGGGGTCTTCTACATCCTCGTCGGCGTGTTCGGCGTGACCTTGGCCGCCCTCTTCATGGCCTTTCCGGCGACCTTCATCACCACGCTGGCCGGCCTGGCGCTGCTGGGCGCCATCGGCGGCAGCCTGGCCAGCGCCATGGCCGACGCACAGGCGCGCGAGGCCTCGCTGATCACCTTTCTGGCCGCAGCCGCCAACATCAGCTTGCTGGGCATCGGCGGTGCGTTCTGGGGCCTGGTGATCGGGCTGGTGGCGCATGCGGTGCTCAACGGCCGCCTGCCCCAACGAGCGCCAAGGCAGGTAATGGCGCCCGCCCCCGCGAACAAGGGGGTGAGCTGATGCGCCCCTCTGTCGATGCCCTGTGTGATCACGACCCGCATGAACGTTATCCCGAGGCCCTCACCGTGGAGGACTTCCGCCACAAGCTGGCCGCCGTGCGGGCACGCATCGACGCCGCCTGCCGTCGCGCGGGTCGCGATCCGGCGGACGTGCGTCTGCTCCCGGTGAGCAAGAACAAGCCCGAGGCCAGTGTTCGCATGGCCTACGCGGCCGGTTGCCGGATGCTGGGCGAGAACAAGGTGCAGGAGGCTCATCGCAAATGGGAAGCCACGCAGGATCTCGGCGGGCTGCGCTGGTCGATCATCGGCCATCTGCAGACCAACAAGGCGCGGATGGTGGCGCGCTTCGCGGACGAGTTCCAGGCGCTGGACAGCCTGCGCGTGGCCGAGGCACTGGAACGCCGCCTGCAGGTCGAGGGACGCTCACTGGACGTGTTCGTGCAGGTTAACACCTCGGGCGAGGCCAGCAAGTATGGCCTGGCACCCGAGGATGTCCCAGGCTTCGTGCGCGCCCTGCCGGCCTTCTCTGCCCTTCGCGTGCGCGGCCTGATGACGCTCGCGCTGTTCTCCAGTGAGGCCGAACGGGTACGGCAGTGCTTCATCCTGCTTCGCACCCTGCGGGACCGACTGCGCCAGAGCGCCGCCGCAGGTATTGGCCTGGATGAACTGTCCATGGGCATGTCCGGCGACTTCGAGATCGCCATCGAGGAAGGTGCCACCGTGGTGCGTGTCGGCCAGGCCCTCTTCGGCGCCCGCCCCTTGCCCGACAGCCACTATTGGCCGACGGACCCCGAAACAAAGGAGCCTCGATCATGAAAACTGCAATCGCCATTCGCCACCTGGATTTCGAAGACCTGGGAACGCTGGAACCCCTGCTGCAAGCGCGCGGCTACACGATCGAGTATGTCGATGCGACTCGAGATGCGTTGAACACCCGCGCTGTCGATGCTGCTGACCTGCTGGTGGTGCTCGGTGGCCCCATCGGCGCCTTTGGCGACGAAGCCTATCCATTCATCGTGGACGAGTTGGCCTTGGTGCGTCGGCGGCTGGACGGCCATCGCCCACTGCTGGGGATCTGCCTGGGCGCGCAACTCATCGCGCGCGCGCTCGGCGCCAGGGTAGCCCCCATGGGTGTCAAGGAGATCGGCTTTGCACCACTGACGCTGACACCGGAAGGTCAAGCCTCACCGCTGGTCGCGCTGGGCAACGTGCCGGTCCTGCACTGGCATGGCGATCAGTTCGACATTCCACCCGGCGCGCTGCGGCTGGCAGGGACGGATGTGTGCCCCAACCAGGCCTTTTCGGTCGGGCGCCATGTGCTCGGGCTGCAATGCCACCTGGAGGCAGACCCGCGCCAGATCGAACGCTGGCTGGTCGGACATGCCTGCGAACTGGCCCAGGCGGGAATCGACCCGCGTGCACTGCGCACCCAGGCATGCGCCCTGCACACACGGCTACCGCAGGCTGCGCGGGCAGCGTTCTCCCGCTGGCTCGACGGCGTCGAATCGGAACCGCCCTGCAGCCAGCCATGACGGCGAAACGCTCTCCGTGCCACTTCGGTTCGACTTGCTCCAGCCCATCCCACGTTTTCCAAGACACCTACCTGAGGCAGCAATCATGCAATACCACGCGTCGCACCTGATGCGGGCCTATGCCCGCCAACCCGTTTCCTTCGTCCACGGCTCCGGCGCACGCCTGTGGGATGCACAAGGCGTCGAGTACCTGGATGCCATTGCCGGCATCGCGGTCACCAGCCTGGGCCACGCCCACCCCGAGATCGCCGCCGCCATCAGCGAGCAGGCCGGGCTGCTGCTGCACACCTCCAACGTCTTTCGCATCGACTGGCAGGAGCGGTTGGGCGAGCGCCTGTGCGCATTGACCGGCATGCAGAAGGCCTTCTTCTGCAACTCGGGGGCAGAAGCCAACGAAGCGGCGCTCAAGCTGGCGCGCCTGCATGGACATCGCAAGCAGGTGGCGCAGCCCCAGATCCTCGTGATGGAGAACGGCTTTCACGGTCGCACCCTCGCAACGCTCTCGGCAACCGGCAACCCCGCGAAACAACGCGGCTTCGAGCCGCTGATGCCGGGCTTCGTGCGCGTGCCCTACAACGATCTCGACGCGGTGCGCCAGGCTGCCGCGCAGTGGCCCGACATCGTGGCGGTGCTCGTCGAGCCGGTGCAGGGCGAAGGGGGAATCCGGGTTGCCACAGCCGATTACCTGCGCGGACTGCGTGTCCTGTGCGACCAACACGACTGGCTGCTGATGGTCGACGAAATCCAGGCCGGCATGGGCCGGACCGGCGCCTGGTTCGGCCACCAGCATGCGGGCATCACGCCCGATGTCGTCACGCTGGCAAAGGCGCTGGGCAACGGTTTTCCGATCGGCGCCTGCCTGGCGCGGGGGCAAGCCGCCGACCTGTTCTCACCCGGGCAGCACGGCTCCACCTTTGGCGGCAACCCGCTCGCTTGCCGGGTCGCGTGCTCGGTGCTCGACATCATGGCGCGCGAGAACCTGCCTGAGCGGGCCGCCCTGCTCGGTTCGCGCCTGCTCGACGGCCTGCAGCGGGCACTGGGCAGCCACCCCGACGTGGTCGCCATCCGTGGCCAGGGCCTGATGGCGGGGATCGAACTGAACAGGCCCTGCACTGAGCTGGTCGGGCGCGCCCTGGCCGAACAGCGCTTGCTCATCACGGTGACCCGCGGCAACACCATCCGGCTGCTGCCCCCGCTGGTCTGCGACGAAGCGCAGATCGACGACATCGTGGCGCGCCTCGCCCACCTGCTGTCGCCGACCGCATCGGACGGCCCTGCAGCGCCCGTCGAAACGACGCCGCAGGAAGCAGCGGCATGAAGCTGGGCATCAACGCCCCCGACCGCATCGAGTTCCGGATCCGAACAATTCAGACCACAGGACGACCCACCCATGTATGACCCATCCCTGACGCTCGCCGATTTTGATCCCGAGTTGGCCGCAGCCGTGCTGCGCGAGGCACGCCGGCAGGAAGACCACGCTGAGCTGATCGCCTCCGAGAACTACGCCAGTCCGCTGGTGATGGCCATCCAGAACACGGTGTTCACGAACAAGTATGCCGAGGGCTATCCGGGCAAGCGCTACTACAGCGGTTGCGAGCACGTGGATGTGGCCGAGCGCCTGGCCATCGAGCGGGCCAAGGCCCTGTTCGACTGCGACTACGCCAACGTCCAGCCTCATGCCGGCGCGCAGGCCAATGCCGCGGTCTTCCTGGCGCTGACCCGTCCCGGCGACACCGTTATGGGCATGAACCTGGCCCAGGGTGGCCACCTGACCCACGGCAATCCGTCCAATTTCTCCGGCCGGCACTACAGGATCGTGCCCTATGGCCTCGATCCGGAAACGGGGCTGATCGACTACGAGGAGATGGAGCGCATTGCACTGGAAACCCGGCCCAGGATGCTCATCGGCGGCTTCTCCGCCTACTCCCGTTACAAGGACTGGGCGCGCATGCGCGCCATCGCCGACAAGGTGGGCGCCATCTTCTGGGTGGACATGGCGCACGTGGCCGGTCTGGTGGCCGCCGGCGAATACCCGAATCCGCTGCCACATGCCCACGTGGTCACCAGCACGACCCACAAGACGCTGCGCGGTCCCCGCGGCGGCATCATCCTGGCCAAGGGCCAGGATGAAGGTTTTTACAGGAAGCTCGACACCGCCGTGTTCCCCGGCATCCAGGGCGGCCCGCTGATGCACGTGATCGCCGCCAAGGCGGTCGCCTTCAAGGAAGCCCTGTCTCCGGCGTTCAAGTCCTACCAGCGGCAGGTGGTCGTCAATGCCCGCGCCATGGCCGCCGTGCTCCAGCGCCGCGGCTACCGCATCGTGTCCGGCGGCACCGACAACCATCTGATGCTGATCGACCTCTCAAACAAGCCCTATACCGGCAAGGAAGCGGACGCCGCACTCAGCGCCGCGTACATCACCGCCAACAAGAACTCGGTCCCCAACGACCCGCGCTCGCCCTTCGTGACCTCAGGGCTGCGCATCGGCACACCCGCCGTGACCACGCGCGGATTCGGTGCGGCGGAATGCGAGGACCTGGCCGGCTGGCTGTGCGACGTGCTCGATGCGCTGGAGGCCGGCGGCAGCGAGCAGGTGGGAGGGAGGATTCGGGAGCAGGTGGTGGCCTTGTGTCGTCGCCATCCCGTCTATCGATAGGCGCTGCTGGATCGCGCCAATCGGTATGCGCACAGCTGCCATCGCTCGTCCTCAGCCACGAGCCTCCAAACATTCGCACCTTCACTTCACATTGAAATCACTGCCCTGGGTACTTGGACCAGTGGCACGGCAATCCGGGCAGGTCGAGGAAACCTCGACCTCCTGGCAGTCGAGCGCGTGTCCGGCTCGGGCAATGCTGAGCAGCAAGGATTGCATGAGGGCCGAATCGTGAAGCTCGCTCACTTTCCCGCAGTGCGGGCAGACCAGAAACAGACCGGGTAGATCATGCGATTCGTGACGGCAGGCCACGAACTGGTTGATACGTCCGATCTTGTGGACCAACCCCTGTTCGATCAGAAAATCCAGTGCCCGATAAACCGTCGGCGGGGTTGCGTTGCTGCGGAGCTGCTTGATCTGGGCGAGCAGGTCATAGGCCTTCAGGCCATTCTCGTGCCGCAGGAGTAGATCCAGGACGTCGCGCCGTATCGGTGTCAACCGCGCGCCGCGCGCCGCGCAGTGGGCTGCTGCGCGGTCCAGAGGATCCTCGCTCTTGTTGGCTGCGCCGTGACACATGATGTTCATGTGCGCAATTCTAGGGGGGCGGGCTGGAATGTACAAATGCAATGTTATAACATCGCATTTGTACATTCCCTCTTTGGCATATGTTCAAGAACCTAGAATCCGCGCCGGCCGGGACGACAGTCGCCACCGATGCCGCGCTTGCCACCCTGCCATTCGATCGGGACGGTCTCATTGCCGCCGTCACGCAGCAGTTCGACACCGGCGAAGTGTTGATGCTGGCCTGGATGAATCGCGCAGCACTGGAAGAGACCCTAGCGACGGGACGCGCCTGTTACTGGTCGCGCTCGCGCAAGGCCCTGTGGAGAAAGGGCAAAACCTCGGGGTGCTCGCAGACAGTCAAGGAGGTCCGCCTGGACTGCGACGGCGACGCCGTCCTGCTTCTGGTCGACCAGCTTGACGGAGCCTGTCATACCGGCCGCCGCAGTTGCTTCTACCACCGGATCGACAACGAGCGCCTCGTCGTCCTGAGCGCTCCGCCCCATCGAGACGGAGGCGTCCAATGACCCGGAATCCCGAGGACAGCACGCACAGTGCAAGCATCGGCTCGCAGACCGCAGCGGCACCGGGATCTGGCCGGAACCGGCCGGCGACGATTCGTCTGCACAACACCTTGCGCGGGCGGAAGGAAATCTTCGCGCCGAAGGATCCGCAACGCGTCACGATGTACGTGTGCGGCCCCACGGTCTACAACTTTGTCCACATCGGCAATGCCCGGCCGGTGGTGGTGTTCGACGTGCTCTACCGGCTGCTCTCGCGGCATTACCCGCAGGTCGTGTACGCCCGCAACATCACCGATATCGACGACAAGATCAACGCTGCTGCGCAGGCCGCGGGCGAGCCGATCCGCGTGCTGGCCGAGCGCTTTGCCGCCGCCTATCGCGAGGACATGGCCGGCCTCAATGCGCTGCCGCCCGGCGTCGAGCCCTGGGCCACGGATCACGTGCCGCAGATGATCATGCTGGCGCAGCAACTGATCGAGCGCGGTCATGCGTATGTGGCCGATGGGCATGTGCTCTTCCATGTGCCATCGCTTGCCGACTACGGCAAGCTCTCCGGCCGCCGGCGCGACGAGATGATTGCCGGGGCCCGCGTGGAAGTCGCACCCTACAAGCGCGACCCGGCGGACTTCGTCCTGTGGAAGCCTTCGACGGACTCGCAACCGGGTTGGGACAGCCCCTGGGGGTTTGGTCGTCCCGGCTGGCATATCGAATGCACCGCGATGATCCACACCCACCTCGGGCGCTCGATCGACATCCACGGCGGCGGCCAGGATCTGATCTTCCCGCATCACGAGAACGAGATCGCGCAGGGCGAAGGCGCCTATGGCGGCGAGTACTGCCGCTACTGGGTCCACAACGGCTACGTCACCGTCGACGGCGAGAAGATGTCGAAGTCCTTGGGCAACTTCCGCACCGTGCGCGACCTGCTGCAGCACTATCCGGGCGAAGTCATCCGCTACGCCCTGCTGGCAGGGCACTACCGCAAGCCGCTCGACTTCTCCCTGGGCGCGCTGGACCAGGCCCGCGCTGCGCTCGACCGCCTCTATGGCAGCCTGTTGCCTTACGGTGATCGGCCGCGACGAGCCCGCGGCGCGGACGCCCAGGACATCGAGGCTGCACTGGCCGATGACCTCAACACCCCGCTCGCACTTGCCCGCCTGCACGAAACGGCTGCGGCCCTGCGCAAATGCACCGACCTCGCGGAACAGGACCAGCTGCTGGAGACGCTGCGCGATGGTGCGGACCTGCTCGGCCTGCTCCAGCAGCCCCCTGGCCAATGGCGACAGCACTCTGTAGAAACGGACGATGCGCCCAGCGTGGAGCGCATCGAAGCCCTGATTGCCACCCGCAGCGAAGCCCGGGCAGCGCGCGACTTCACGCGGGCCGACGCCCTGCGCCATGAATTGATCGCGCTCGGCGTGGGCATCGAGGACGGCGCAGCCGGCACCACCTGGCACCGCCTTCCCGTGCAGGTAAGCGAATGAGGGCCGAGTTCACCCTCGGCGCACACTACAGACGCTCGCTAAAGGCCTGTGGTGGTACGGATGTGCTCACTATGAAAGGCGTACCGGTGCCGAAGCCCGGCGCAAACGAGGTGCTGATCCGGGTGCAGGCGACTACCGTCTCCCCTGCGGACCGGCGGATCCGGGCGATGGACTTTCCTTCCGGTTTGCGGCTGGCCGGTCGCCTCGCGTTCGGGCTTAGCCGCCCACGGCGCCCGGTGCTGGGAGCGGAGTTGACCGGCATCGTAATCGCGCTGGGCAGCCGAACGACACGCTTCAAGATCGGTGACCCGGTCATCGCACTGAGCGGCCTGCGCATGGGCGGGCATGCCGAGTATGTGGTCATTCCCGAGCGGGCTGCGATCGCGGTTCGACCTGCGCCCATGCCGATCGAGACCGCCGCTGCGCTCAGCTTCGGCGGCACGGCAGCACGCAGCTTCCGCTGCCGGGCCAGGCTGTCCGCGGACGAACACATCCTCGTGATCGGTGCGGCGGGGCCGGTGGGCAGTTCGCCCCGCTACTCGACAGCGTTTTCGCCTTCGAAGCGTTGCCCGAAGCGCATGCGCGAGTCGATACCGGACACAAGCAAGGCAGCGTCGTGGTCATGACTTGCGGACAGGGCTGACCAGACTGTGCACCTCCTCCACCTGCCGGTCGCCCCCGGCACAATCGGGATCACGACTTGGCGTCTCACGGTTTCGAGGCTGCGCTGAACGCCAGCAGGAGATAGTCGCGCACATGCTTTGCCGCGATATCCCGAGCCGACGACAGCTTGATGTGGCGCCGCAGCTTGCCCGTGCCCTCAAGCACCCCGAACGAGTCTTCAAGCGACGCACCCGCGCCGAATTCAAGCGAGACGTGCTTTGCGTAAGAGAAGATCCCGCAGAACGGCTTGCCGACGGAGAATAGGATGCCGCCGTACTTCACCTCTTCGGACACTGACGGCCCCAAGGCGAGAATGATCTCACGCAGTACCTGCACGAGTTCGAAGCGCTCCTGATCAAGCAGGCGGATGTCTTCGAGAAGTTGTGGAATGCGGTCGATGGTCATGGCAGGCAAGGTTCAAGGGGAGAATGCTGTGGTGCACTGTACGGGCGCGGCCATTGCGCACGTTCCAGTCGATATCCGGAGGCTAGGTTCGTCCGTAGTCTCGACAAACAGATCCATTCACGACCACTTCGCAAGAGGTCTCCAAATGCGCTCACGGAACGCCTCGACCTCCTCCACGGAGCGCCAAGCAACGTAATGGCGAGTCCCCCGTCGCAGCTCGTGGAGCCGGGGCTTGACTGGGCCGAGGTCGCCTGCATGATCGCAGGCGATCCAGGGTGCACCTACACGATCGAGGAAGCGCATAGACGCCGACCTCGCCCCGGGCGACGCCGTTTCAGCTTGTCGTTCGCTCGTACACCCCGTACGCCCAAAACCCCCTTCCCGGCTTCGACGGGCCATGCCAACCGAGCTTTCGAAGCTCCTGGGCGATGAAGTGATTGATGAACCCATGGCCAACGAGCAGGACGTTTCCATACTGCTCGGCCAACTCCACCAGCCGCGTCGCCGCTCGCCTCGCGCGCGCCCTTGTATCCAAGAGGGACTCACCGTTTCGCGAAAAGCCGAACACCCACAGGACCCTCAGGACGACGAGCCAGACTCCAATGGGCAAAGACAGCGTGCCACTTCGAAAGTACGGTATGGCTGTCTCGCAAAACAGCGAGTCCTGGAGATGCACCTCCGGTAAGCCCAGCGCCCTTGCCGATTCGACCGAGCGCACAAGATGACTGCAAACAACCAGGAGATCTCCACGTGTCGCTGCAACCGTTCCTTTTGGGGGGCTGTCGGCGATCCCTGCCAGGTCATATGACTTAGTGATTTCCCCCAGATCCTCCGCGCGGGCAAGCCCCTTGAGTTCATAAGCGGGCTTGCCATGGCGCAACAAGGTAATTCGCATGTTCCCCGAAACTCTCAATTTATGGCGCACCGATGCATGCCATGACCGCCGGATTATATGCTATTCAAATTGTCTGTTGGCGGATATCAGCAACGCAACCGCCAGCGCCGCAACGGCAAGCGCCGCCAGCATGCCGGGGTAGCCGAGGCGGTCGAGCAACAGCCCGGCTGGCGGCGCGACAGCGATCCGGCCGAACGTAAACAGGCTGGCCTGCAGGCCGTAGTCGGCGGCCCGCCAGTCATCGCGCGCGAATTCCATCATCAGCGCGAAGGCGAGTGCGGAAGCCACGCCCATGGCGACCGCGAGGACTGCGGCGGCGGCGACCAGCCCGGCTTGCGTCCCGTACCCGGCAGCGGCGGCCATCAGTGCAAGCGCAAGGACATTGGCGCCAGCGGAGAGCGGCAGTGCCCGGAGGATGAGCGCACGCGGCACAAGTCCGGCAGCGAAGCTCGCCAGCGCCCCGAGGGCGCCGCCGCCGACACCGGCAATCCAGGCGACCTCGCTGGCCGGAAAGCCACGATCGAGCAGCAGCGGCTTGAGATAGACCCATGCGGCGGCAACGAAGGGAAAGTAGCCGAGCAGCACGACCGTCCAGATCCCCGCCCCCGCCTGTCGGAAGAAGCCGAGCCACACGGCGAGCGGCGTCGAGCGGTGGATGCCGGAGCCACTGCCATCGTCCTCGATACATCCAAGCAACCACAAGGCCACGAGCAGGCAGCCCCCCAGCAGCAGGAAGGGTGCCGCCCAGCCAAGCGCCTGCTGCAACAGCAGCATCGCGCCACCGCCGACGACCGCGCCCGCGAACGTGGCGGCCGAGCGCACCCCGCCGGCGCGGGGTCGCTCCTCGGCGGGAAACAGCTTGATCGCCAGCGCATTGACCGGGATGTCCGCCCAGGTGGCACACAGAGCGGCCAGGAGTATCAGCGCGAAGAGGATGCCCTTGTGGGCATCCGCCCCCAGCGCGGCCAGGGACAGCAGGGCCAGGAGGTAGCCGCCGCCGGTGAGCCACGCCCAGCGCCGGTAGGGACGATGGCCCGCCCGCCAACGTTCGATTGGCAAGGCCAGGAAGAGCTTGAACACGGCCGGCAGGCCGGCCAGTTGGAAAAGCCCGATCTCCGCGCCCGACCAGCCTTGCTGCCGCATGACGAGCGGCAACCCCAGCCAGAGATAGATGGCCGGCGCCGTCAGCGCGAAGTTGATCCAGCCGAACAGCACGTGGCGCACGCGCACGTGGGAAAGGGCCGCGCTCATGCCGACTTCCTCGCAACGACGACCTGCAGCGGCGCCATCGGAAACAGGGCCGAGGCAAAGGTCTCGATGCGGCCGAAGCCGATGCGCCGCAGTACCGTAGCCATGTCGCCCCGGCGCCCGACGTGGCGCCCCTGCATCAGCATGGGCAGGTAATACTGCAACACCTCGGCGGCTACGGCCGGCTCGTCGCCAATCTCGGCGTGCGCGCAGATCAATGCGCCGCCCGGCCGAAGCGCGGCCAGGATCTTGCGCAGGACCGCCTCGGTATCCGGCACGAAGTGCAGCACCGAGGAACACCAGACGAGGTCGTAGTCGCTGCCGCCCACACTGCCGATCGCGTCGACCGCCACATCGCCGCCGAGCACGGAGAGCCGGTCTGCGAGGCCTGCGGCGGCGATATTCTCGGCCGCGACGGTCACGGCTTCGGGGAAATCGAAGACCACGCCGGAAAGTCCGCCCTGTCGCCGCGCCAGTTCGATGGCCACCCAGCCGGGGCCTCCGCCCAGGTCGAGCAGGTTCGTCGCCGCCGCGAACTCCGGCAGGCGCGACACGATCTCCAACGCGGCCGGCACGGTGGCCGCATGCTGGTCCTGGGCCAGTTGCCCGCGCGCGGCGGCGGCCCACTGCTCGGCCATGCGTTCGAGGGCTTGCCCGCCTTCGGCCTGCGCCCCCTGCCGCACCTGATCGCGCAACAGACCGGCGGCCTGCCTGAGCCGGGCCTCACGGTAGCGCCAGGCGTCGCCGGACCAGGTGGGCGAGGCGGCCAGGAAGTAAGCGCGTCCGACTTCCGCGAGGCCGTACACGGTCACCGATCCCCCGATGTGGTCCGCGGCGAGGCGTGCGGATCGCTCCAGCAGACCCATGCCCCACAGCAGCTCGAGCAGGTGGGCGGTGTTCCGGGAATCCAGGTCGAGCTGGGCGGCGAGCTCGTCGGCCGTTCGAGGCTCGACCAGGGACTCGAAGATGCCCAGCGCCAGGGCTGCGCTCAGTGCCTCGGCCTGGATGGGCGCGGCCGCCAGCGCCCAGTAGCGTTGCAGGGGGTGCTGTTTTTCGGGATTCATGTGCATTGCTCCGTTTACATGCGCCAGGTCAGCCGCACGCCCAGCTCGCGCGGCGGGCTGTAGATGGTGGCCACGCCGTTGAGAAATCCGACGGTGTCGTACTGCTTGTTCGTGGCGTTATGGACGTAGGCGGACAGCTCGGTGCGCCCGAAGGTGTAGCCCGTCAGCAGGTTCACGACGCCGTAGCCCGCCCGCCCATAGGTGTTGGCGGCGTCGAGATAGACCTTGCTCGCGCCACTCAGATGGGCCTGGGCATACCAGCCTTGCGGGGCGTCGTAGCGCACCCCGAGGTGGCCGGTGATATCCGGTGCGAGCGGGTTGTGCTTGCCCTTGAAATCATTGGCGCCATCCCGGAACTCGCGGAAACGGGTGCGATTCAGCCCCAGCGCGGCCTGGAGCTGCCAGCCCGCGCCAAGCAGGTACTGCAGCTCGGCATCGATGCCGACCGGACGCGCCGACGCCGCGTTGGTGAGGAACATCTGGCCGGGCAGGCCGATCTGCTGGACCTGCATGTCACGCACGTCCATGACGTAGGCCGCCACGCCGTAGCGCAGGCGCCGCGCCAGGAGCCGCCCCTTGACGCCAAGCTCGAAGGAGCGCACCCGTTCCGGCTGGTAGCGCCGGTAGGCCTCGGGCGCGAAGGCATTGAAACCACCGGCACGAAAGCCGTCGGCGACGCTGGCATAGACCTGCGCGTCCTGCTGCCATTGGTACTGCAGCGCCACCTTGGGCGAGAAGCGGATCCATGCGCGCGACTGTTCGCGCTCGCCGGCCAGGGCGAAGCGCACCTCATTGCGCTCGATGCGAGCACCCGCCGTGACCGTCCACCGCTCCGCCAGCGGGACGATCCAGTGGGTGAACAGCGCCGCCGAGTGGCCCTTTTGCGTGGCCGAGGTCGTTGTCGAACCCAGCGGAATCTTCTGCCCGAAGCTCAGGTCATGATCGTCGCGGTCCGCGTAGAATCCCGCCAGCCACTGCGCCGGGCCCACCCTGCCCTCCAGGCGGAATTCCTGCGACAAGGTGCGGAAGTGGTGGTCGCGGCTCACGTGCAGCAGGTCCGCCGGCATGAAGTCGATGTCCTGCTTGATGCGGTCGGTGAATTCGTTGTTGGCGGTGATCGAGCGCAGGTTCAGGTCGGGCGCCAGTTCGTGCGCGATGTCGAGCGACACGGTGCGCGCGGTCGAGTCGTTCCAGCTATCGGTGCCGGAGCGCACCGTGGCGCGCGGCGCGCTGACCGACCCCCACAGCGAGCCCGCGTCGCGATACTCCCGTTGGGCATAGCGCAGCGTGGCATCGGTGCGCTCGCCGGGCGTCCAGCGCAGCGCCAGCCTGCCATTGCGGCGTTCGCGGTCGTCCTCCTTGCCGCCCTTGAAGGCGTTGTCGATGAAGCCGTCCTGGGTGAAGAACTCGCCAGCCACCCCCAGGTAGAGGGTGTCCTCCACCAACGCACGGCTCGCATCGAAACGCAGCGCACGCTTGTCACGGCTGCCGAGCTCCGCCGAAACGACGGCGTAGGGATCGTTCCCCGGCTGGCGTGTGACGATGCTGACCGCGCCGGCCTCGGCATTGCGTCCATACAGCGTGGACTGCGGCCCACGCAGCACCTCCACCCGCTCGATGCCCAGCAGGTTGTCGTCGAAGCCCTGCCCGCGCAGGGTCGGCACGCCATCGACCACCAGCGCGACCGAGGACGAGAACCCTATGACGTTGGCCGTCAGGCCGCGCATCACCGGCGGCTGCAGGCCCGACTGCCCCGACGCCTGGAAAGTGAAGCCGGGTGTCATCCGCGCCACCCCTTCTAGGCTATCAACGCCGGCAGCTTGCAGATCCTCACCGTCAAAGGCCGAAACGCTGGCCGGCACATGTTCCAGCACCTGGGATTGCTTGTTCGCCGTGACCGTGACGGCGGGCAACTCCTGTACTTGCGCCTGCTGCGCCGCGGCTGGCAGGGCCGCGCCCATCAGCGCCAGCAACCCGGCCGCGCGGCTGGAAATCGTGGGCATCGCTTGTCCTCCTTGAGTTCATGTGGACCGCATGGTATTCGTCAATGCGAACCGTTCTCATATAGAATCGATTGCGTTCGGGAGGGTTTTGTATGCAAACGGGAGCGAGGGGTGGCGCCATGACTGATTTCATACGAGCGACGGGTGCGGCCGGGGCCGCCGTCCCGGGGGCGGACGCAACGCACGTGGCGTTGCCCGACCGCTTCGGCGATTGCTGGATCGAGCGCACCGCGCTCGACGAAGGGCTGACCGTGGTGCACTCGCACTACCGCCCCACGCGCAAGATGACCGAAGAGACCGTCCAGACGGGCAGCAGCCCGACACTGGTCATCACCCTGGGTCTGGCGGGTGAGTCCGGCTTCGTGGCGCGGGAAGGAACCCGCCTGCGCTTCCGGGCCGGGCACACGACCCTCACCGCTTTCAACGAGAGTCGCGGCGAGCGGCGTTTCAATGCGGACGGAGCGGTACGCCAACTGCGCCTGGTGCTCACCGGAACGGCGCTGTCGCGCTACCTTGGAGAGGCGGCTGTGGCGCTTCTGGCCCGCCGTTCGGGCGTGCGCATCCTCGGCGAGCACGCGACGCCGCCCTGGTGTCGCGCCATGCTGCGCCCCCTGCTCGCCTCCGAAGCGACGCCGCTGGATCGGCACATCGCCGCGCTGACCCTCGCGGCCGAGTATCTGCGCCCGCTCATGCCGACCGGCGCGTCTGCCGCGCCGTCATCCACGCATCTCGGCGCCGACGACATCGACAAGCTCCAGCGCGCCCGCGACCTGATGCGAAGCCACATGGACCGTGCATTGACGATCGCGTATCTCAGCACCACCGTGGGCATGAACGAGTGCAAGTTCAAACAGGGCTTTCGCGAGCTGTTCGGCGCCCCACCCCATCGATTCCTGCTGGAGTTGCGCATGCGGCGCGCGTGGACGCTACTGGAGTCCGGATCGCGGGTGGCACAGGCCGCCTACGCGGTCGGTTACGAGCACCCCGCCAATTTCAGCGCGGCATTTGCGCGGTATTTCGGGCGAACGCCGAAGTCGGTGTCTGGCGGTCTCAACCATGGCACCGATCCGATTTGACTGCCGGCTCACGAGCAGCGTGGAGGCATCGTCTGCCGCCCCCAGACGGAGTTGATCTGGCGGGCGTCTCCTCCACTTCTCCGTCGGGACGGCGAGCTCGTACGGTCACATCATCGATACCCCGTTTCATTCTTCCTATGTCGTGGTGCACCACGCCCTGCCAAGCCACCGCTCCTGCTCCTGCAGAGTGCAAATATGATATTGCTTAATCCAAAGCAATACGATATTATCGTAAAACATTAATTTTTTACCTATATAAATGAATACACAATCAAATACGATGCGCCTTCCCGACGAACAGTCGGATGCGCCGCGTACCGATCTCGATCGCCGCATGCAACGTCTCGGCGGCCGACTTGCCATACTCGCCCGCGCGTTGATCGCGCTGGTCGTCCTTGTCCCGTTGTTGCGCTGGTGGTGGCCTCACGGGCGAGATCTGCTGCCGGCAGTCCTTGGCGGCAGCGTAGACATGGCCGCACTTGGCTGGTCTCAGCGCGTAACCGGCAGTGCCATAGACTGCGCCATCGCGGCGCTGGGTGTCGCCGCACTGCTGACGCTCGGACGCCTGGGCGATCTACTCCGGTGCGGCGCCTATTTGTCTGGCCAGGCCGCGACCCTGATGGGCTTGCTGGGACGCCAGCTGCTCTGGCTGGCCGGTGCCCAGATCGCCTACGCACCACTGATGAGCCTCGGCGTGACGCTGCTCAACCCACCCGGCCAGCGCATGCTGACGGTGACCGTGACCGGCACGGAAGCGATGTTGCTGATCGGTGCGCTGGTGACGCTTCTGTTTGCGCGCATCACCGAAGAGGCAGTACGCATCGCCGACGAAAACGCGCAGATCATTTAGGGAGGCGGCATGGCCATCGTCGTCAACCTAGACGTGTTGCTGGCGCGCCGCAAGATGCGCTCCAAGGCACTTGCGGAAGCAATCGGCATCACGGAGCAGAATCTGTCGCTGCTCAAGAGCGGCAAGGTAAAGGGGGTCCGCTTCGCGACCCTGGAAGCGATCTGCCGCCATCTCGACTGCCAGCCGGGTGACTTGCTCGAATATGTTCCGGACCAGGAGTGATCGAGGCACCGACTCAACCCGTCGCGAAGCGCGTCATCGCGCTACTACGCGCCGAACGGCGGCGGGCGGCCGCCTGTCTGCTTCTCTCCGTGCTCACCCATGTCGTGCTGCTTGCCCGGACGCCTCTTCCCGGGGGGCGTACGCCTGTCACGGTAGAGAAGTTGCGGGCGCCAATTACGCTACACCTCGTTCCCGCCGCAGCATCCGCCCTGCCGCCTGCGGCCACGGCGCCTGTCGGCGCCGGCGACTCCTCACCAACCGCGACGACCCGGTCCGCCACCACAGAACCCGAGCACATGCCGGCCGTCATCCCCTTGCCACCGCGCCAGGACACGCCTATGCGTCCCCCTCACCGTCCCCCTCACCGTCCCACGACGGTCTCCCCGCCTCAAGCTCCTCGCGACAACCTCGCCCGGCCAGCCGCGTCCCAAGCCCGCCCGACTGGCCGACCGCGTATCGACCTCGACGCGGCACGCGCGTTTGCCCGGCAATCCGGTACCGCGCCCGATCCACGACCGTCAACGCGCAATCTGGCGCCCATGCCGACGGATGCACCCACCGCCCGCGACCGCGTCGATGCTGCGATCGCTCGCGCGACTGCAGCGCACGACCAAGCCGAACACCGAGCCGCGGATGGCAGCTGGATGATCGAGACGGACAAGCTGCTTTGCCGGGTCACACCGGGCATGCGCCGCCCTCCGGCGCTTGAGGGCACGCCCTATACGACGCTGTGTAGCATGCGCTGAGGCGCCAGTTCCGTGGGACGTCGCAATCTTGTCCCCAGCCTCCGACCCGAAGTCTCTATCAGGCGCGAGCATCAAATGTACCTTCATTCGCCATCAGGCCAAGCACAGCGTAACAATCCAGCCCCGGTGTTCTGGCGCGACCCGGCCCTGCCTTTCGTCGAGAGTCGCCGCGCCTGCCACAGCCGGGCCTGCTACAGGCCGCACCATCACCCGACCTTCTCCATCGGCGCAGTCGATTGCGGCACCAGCGTTTTCACCGGCGCCGCTGATGGTCCGATCGCGCTGCACGCTGGCACACTCGTATTCGTGCCCGCGACACGTGTGCATGCCTGCAACCCGACACCGGGCACAGCCTGGAGCTACCAGATGCTGCATCTGGACACTGCGTGGCTCGCGGCCATCCGACAGGAATATACCGGCACCGCGCCAACGAAAGCCGAGTCGATACGCATCGTGGCCAACCGCGCGAGCCACCTTCGCTTCTGTCGGCTCAATGCCTTGCTGTTCTCTAACGCCCCTCCGCACGACAAGGAAGCCGCGCTGATCGAGTTCATCGGCGATTGCGACGCCGAGCAGGGCTTACGCATCGAGACACCCAGCATTCCGTCGCACCTTGCCGAACAGATCCGGCCAGCCTTGGACTGCTTGCTCGCAACCCCCTCCACCCACATTGCCCTCGACGAGCTGGCGTACCTGACCGGCATGAGCCGCTACCAGGTGATCCGCGCCTTTCGCACCGTCACTGGCATGACGCCGCACGCCTGGCAAATGAATCAGCGCGTCAACCTCGCCAGGGAGCGGATCAGGGGCGGAGACGGCTTTTCGGACCTGGCCTACCACCTGGGCTTCTCCGACCAGGCACACTTCCAGCGGGTATTCAAGGCCCATGTGGGCACCACGCCCGGCCGATTTCGTAGCTAGTCCCCCGGACGCAGGGCTGCAATTTCATTCAATACGAGACGGCCCATGCCCGGCACACTGCGCGAAAAATCTCCGTGTGTGCCTCGAATGGAACAGTTCCTGATCATCGCCGCAGCGCATTTCCTGGCGCTGCTCTCCCCGGGCCCAGACTTCTTTCTGATCACCCGAACCTCTCTATCGGCTGGCTGGCGGGTGGCAAGTGGAGCATGCGTAGGTATCGCAATGGCCAATGGGGTATTCATTGTCACGGCGTTCGTCAGCACAGCCGCATTGCGCCCCGACAGCGCGCTGTTCATCGTCCTGCAAGTGGCCGGTTGCGTCTATCTGCTTTACCTCGGGGGGCTGTTCGTTCGCCATGCCGGACACAGCGAACTGGATGTATCGACCGGCCGTCGAGTCGCCCATCCAGACCGCCCGGTCGTTGCCTGGCACCGCGCGGCCAGCATGGGGTTCCTATCCGGCATACTCAACCCGAAGAACGCGCTGTTCTATGGAAGCCTGGCCGGGATGCTTGCCGGCCCATATGCCAGCACGGGCTGGAAGGTGGTCTATGGCGCCTGGATGTTCAGCGCAGTACTGCTCTGGGATGTTCTCGTAGCCATCATGGTCGGCAACCAGATCGTATTACGGCGCTTTGCGCGGGCACTACCCTGGCTGGAACGCCTATCCGGGGTCGTGCTGATCGTGTTGGCATTGGGTTTCATCGCGGCACTTTCGCTTCGCTGAGCAGCATCGGCACGTAATCGCCCACAGGAGCATGAAGTGGATCGGCGCGCTGGCCTCGCATTTTTCTCCATGCTCAGCTGGACTGCTGCACCGCCGCAAGAGCAGCCACTGCGCCGCACCGCTGTGGTCGTTGATTCGTCCCAGAGGCCTGTCCGCCAGCGACCAGTCCTCGACCGTGCTCAAGGCACTGAAGCGTATTCCAACCATTGGCGAAGTCACCGCGCAGAAGCTGATGCAGCAGTTCGGTGACGCCTTCCTCGCGTCGATGCTCGGGGACAACATCCACGAGTTCATCAACCTGATGGATGGCAACGGCGAGCTGGTCTTCTCGGACCGGCAAGCCCATCGCATGGAACGTGCGATGGCCAACATGGAGTTCGGCTTCGGCGAGGGCGGCTACCAGCCGTCCGAGTTCATCAAACGGTACCTGCCGCAAGGCACCTTCGACCTGCTCATCGCCGACGAGGCGCACGAGTACAAGAACGGCGGCTCCGCCCAGGGCCAAGCCATGGGGGTGTTGGCGGCCAAGGCGCGCAAGACGCTGCTGCTCACCGGCACGCTGATGGGCGGCTACGGCGACGACCTGTTCCACCTCCTGTTCCGAGCCCTGCCGGGGCGAATGATCGAAGACGGCTACCGCCCGACCAAGAGCGGCAGCATGACCTCGGCCGCGATGGCGTTCATGCGCGATCACGGCGTGCTCAAGGACATCTATTCCGAGAGCACCGGCACGGCGCACAAGACGGCCAAGGAAGGGCACCAAGGTATCGGTGCGCACGGTCAAGGCGCCGGGTTTCGGTCCCAAGGGCGTGCTGCGTTGCGTCCTGCCGTTCACGGTCTTCCTCAAGCTGAAAGACATCGGCGGCAATGTGCTGCCGCCCTACGACGAGGCGTTCCGCGAAGTCGCGATGGACACGGCGCAAGCCGCGGCCTACCGCGATCTGGCGGGTCGCCTGACCCAGGAGCTGAAGCAGGCCCTGGCGAAGCGCGACACGACGCTGCTCGGTGTAGTCCTCAACGTGCTGCTGGCCTGGCCGGACTGCTGCTTCCGGTCGGAAACGGTGGTGCATCCGCGCACGCGCAACACCTTGGCGTTCGTAGCGGCTCAGTTCAACGAGCTGGAGGTGATGCCCAAGGAACGCGAGCTGATCGAGATCTGCAAGCAGGAGAAAGCAGAAGGTCGCAAGACCCTGGTCTATTCGGTCTACACCGGCACGCGCGACACCACGTCGCGTTTGAAGGTGCTGCTGGAGCAGGAAGGCTTCAAGGTGGCGGTACTGCGCGCGAGCGTGGATGCCTCCCGCCGCGAAGACTGGATCGCCGAGCAGTTGGACCGCGGCATCGACGTGCTCATCACCAATCCCGAGCTGGTGAAAACCGGCCTGGACCTGCTGGAGTTCCCGACCATCGTGTTCCTCCAGTCGGGCTACAACGTGTACTCGCTGCAGCAGGCCGCGCGACGCTCATGGCGCATCTGCCAGAAGCAGCCGGTGCGCGTGATCTATCTCGGCTACGCCAGCTCCTCGCAGATGACCTGCTGGGGCTGATGGCCAAGAAGATCATGGTGTTGCAATCCACCTCGGGCGACGTGCCCGAATCCGGGCTTGATGTCCTGAACCAGGATGGCGATTCGGTGGAGGTGGCGCTGGCGCGGCAGTTGGTGCATTGAGCGTTGCTGGACTTGGCGGCCCCTCCGGGGGCCGCTGCTTTTCAGCGAAGCCGGCGCTCTTCCCGTTCCTTGTCCCGAAGTTCTCGATCCAGCAGCGGGTAGTAGATCACATCGGGAGGAGGGACCGAGAAACAGCAGGGGTGACCTTCGTGGCGCCGTTTTCGGCCCATGGTGCACGGTATGCCGCCCCGGCAGCAAATGCATCTCTAATCGTTACTCGGGGCTGATTGCATAAACGCGAATGATTATCATATACTGCGTCGTGCGGGGGGCAATCAGTGCCACCAGTGCGAGAAGCCGGCCGCTCGTGTTTCTGTGACAGGCTGGCCGATCGGTTCGCAGCCGCGCCGCGGCGGTCCGGTCACTCGAATTTTCCGTCAGCCAGCCAAGCCTCCCCAGGCCAAGCCAGCCAGTCCTCATCGGCTCAACTTGGCGGGAGACTTTATGCCATCAGATTCTCTTGCAGCACATCGTGCGCCGCGCGTAACGGCGCCCGCTTGTCCGCTTCATGCGTTCCGGCCGGCCGGACTGCCGAGGTACGCCCTCATCGCAGCCTCGATGGCGGGGAGGGACGCGCGATGATCCTCGACAGCATCCTCGACGGGGTAGGGGGGACTCCCATCGTCCGTCTCTCCCGGCTGTTCCGTGACTCCCCGTGCGAGGTCATGGCGAAGATGGAACTGTGCAACCCCGGCGGCAGCGTCAAGGATCGCCCGGCGCGGTACATCGTCGAGCGCGGACTCGCCGACGGCAGCATTCCGTGCGATGCCCACGTTGTCGAGAGCTCCTCGGGCAACCTGGCGATTGCGCTGGCCATGGTGTGCAGGCTGCGCGGACTTCGCTTCACCGCGGTGGTGGACCCGAAGATCTCGCCGACCAATCTCCGCATCATCCGCTGCTACGGCGGCAACATCGAGCAGGTCACCGAGAAGGATCGCCAGGGCGGCTACCTGGAGACCCGCATCGAATGCGTCAAGCAGATGCTGCGCGAGCGGCCGGGCACGGTATGGATCAACCAGTACGCCAACGAGCGCAACTGGCAGAGCCACTACCACGGCGAGGGCGAGGAGATCCTGCGCGATCTGGATCGGCCGGTGGACTACCTGGTGCTGGGGGTCAGCACTTCCGGCACCTTGCACGGCATCGCCCGGCGACTGCGCGAGGCGTGGCCGCAGCTGAAGGTCGTGGCGGTCGACGCCGCCGGGTCGGTGCTGTTCGGTGCGCCCCCCTACCCACGGGAGCTGCCCGGGATCGGCGCCAGTCGGGTGCCGGAGCTCTTGCGGCGCGACGAGATCGGCGACGTCATCCATGTCGACGATTACGAGTCGGCGCTCGCCTGCCGCGAGCTGGTCAAGCACGAAGGCATCTTCGCCGGCGGCTCGTCGGGCTCGGTGATCGCCGCGATCCAGCGCCTCTGCGCCCGCCTGCCCCATTCCGCCCGCATTCTCACCATCCTCCCGGACCGCGGCGAGCGGTATCTCGACACGGTTTACAACGACGAGTGGCTGTCGCGCATGAGAGACCGCCACCTCGAGCACAACCCCGAAACCTCCCTCAACTCGACCATTGGACAAGCCGCATGACAAACACCACGAGCTCCCCGGGCCTGCTCTACCTCAGCCGCAGCGACCTGATCGAACTGGGCGGCGGCCATTCGCAGCCCTATGTCGACGCCATCGCGGAAGGCCTCGCCACTCATGCTCGCGGCGCCTACGTGCAGCCGCTCAAGCCCTATCTGCGCTGGCCGGGCGCCGACCACATCGCCGACCGCATCATCGCCATGCCGTGCTATCTGGGCGGCGAGGATCCGATCGCGGGCCTCAAGTGGATCGGCAGCCGCCAGCACAATCCGGCCCGCTTCGGCCTCGAGCGCGCCAGCGCGGTGGTGGTGCTGAACGACGCCCAGACCAATTACCCGATCGCGATCATGGAAGGCGGCTTGATCAGCGGCATGCGCACCGCCGCGATCACCGCCGTCGCCACCCGGCATCTCGCGCGCAGCGGCTTCACCGACGTCGCCTGCATCGGCTGCGGCCCGATCGCGCGCATGCAGATGCAGACCCTGCTCGAGCAGTTCCCGTCGATCGAACGGCTCCATCTGTTCGATCTTTCGCCGTCCGCCGCCGACGCATTGTCGCGCACCTTCAAGGATAGCTTCCCCAGGGTCGCCATGCTGCGCGCCCCTTCGGCCGAAGCCGCGGTGCGCGAGTGCGACGTGGTCGTCACCTGCACCGTGGCCGACGCGCCTTACCTCGCCTTCGACTGGCTCAAGGCCGGCGCCTTCGTCAGCAACGTTTCCATCATGGACGTGCACAAGGACGCCTACGAGAAGGCCGACAAGGTCGTGGTGGACGATTGGGATCAGTCCAACCGCGAAAAGAAGATCATCAACCAGCTCGTGCTGGAAGGGCGCTTCAGCCGCGAGCGCCTGCACGCCGAGCTCGGCGAGATCGTCATCGGCGAGCGGCCGGGCCGCGAGCGCGACGACGAGATCATCCTCCTCAATCCAATGGGCATGGCGCTCGACGACCTCGTCTGCGCGCGGCATTTCTACCGGCTGGCCGAGGCGCAGGGCGTCGGCACCCTCTTGCCGCTGTTCGGCTGAGGCACGTGTCGAAGATGTCGTCTCACGCCTATGAGCGCGGCCTCCTCCAGGATCTCTTCGATGCGCTTTGGCTGGAGGATCTCTACGGCTTCCGCAGCCATTGCCGCTTTTACTCGCCGAGCGAAGACGAAGCAGTCCTGGAAGTGTATCTGAGCGCGGGCCGGACGCTGCGCTGGCACGGCCGCCATGCCGGCGGCCTGCGCCCGTTCCGGGTTTCGGAGCGCGGCGTCGCCTCGCCGGGCGCGACCCGATCCGCCCGGCTCGCCGCCGTCGAGGTTGCCGAAACCCTACAGACCGCCGACTGGTGGAAGGAGTCGACCGGCCGCCTCGCCCGCTTCCTCCGCCTGGCCAGCGACCAGGCCGAGCTCGCCGCGGCGCACGAGCCCGGCATTCTGGCAAAGCTCGCCGCCGCCCCGGACGAGCTGCTCTCGTGGGAAGCGTTGAGTTGCCTGAAGGACCGCCCTTTTCACCCCCTGGCGCGGGCCAAGGACTGGGGCGAGAGCGACGGCTCGGCCTATGGCCCCGAGGCGGCGGCGTCCATCCCGCTGCAATGGGTGGCCGTGCCGCGGGGCCAGGTGCGCGGCACGGCCGCCCCCGGTCAGCCCGTCGCGGAAGCGCTGCTCGACCGTGTGCAGCATGATCGGCTCGCCACCACCGCCCATGCGTTCGGCGCCAAAGGTGATGCCTGGTTGTGGATGCCGGTGCACCCCTGGCAGCGGGCGCACCTCGAACGGAGCGCGTCGCCCACGCTCGCCGACTGCATCGACCTTGGAACCGGGCCAGGAGCGGCGACTCCCACCGCCTCGCTGCGCTCGCTCGCCGTCGTCGGCCGACCGGGCACGCACCTCAAGCTTGCGCTCTCGGTCAATGCCCTGGGTGCAGTCCGAACCCTGCCGCCGCGCTACCTGCACAACGCGACGCTCGCCGGCGCCTGCCTCGAGAATCTGCGCGAGCGGGACGAGTGGCTGGCGTCACATCTGCTGCTGTGCGACGAGAGCCACTGGTGGGCGCTGCGCCAAAGGGACGCGCTCGAAGCCGAACCGGGTGAGCTCGCCTGCCTGGTTCGCCGCTACCCCTCACTGCCCGACGCCCGGCTGATTCCGATGGCGGCCCTGCCGGTGTTCACGGCCGACGGCGCGCTGCCTGCGTTCGACCAACTCCTCGGACCCGCCCCCGAGGAAAACGATGCCTGGGCGCTGTTCGCCGACGTGGCCGGCGCCTTGCTGGAGCTGGGCTTACGCTGCCTCGCCTACGGCGTCATACCCGAGCTGCACGGGCAGAACGTGGTGCTCGCATTCCGCGGCCGGAGGATCGCTGCGCTCGTCCTGCGCGACCACGACACCCTGCGCATCTGCCCGCCGTTGATGGACACGCAGGGGGTGGCGGTGCCGGACTACGTCATCCACCGCAGCACCCCCAACACCCTGGAACTGGCCACGCCACGCGAGCTGCTCGCCTACCTGCAGACCCTCGCCATCGAGGTGAACCTCTACGCCGTTATCGCCGCCCTGGCTGAGCGCTACGGCCGGGACGAGGCGCACGGCTGGCGGATCCTCCGCGGGGCCCTGGAAGCCTGCCTGGCGCGCGTGCCGCTGCCGGAGGCGATCGCCGCATCGACCAAAAGCCTGTTGCTGGACGAACCGGGCTGGCCCTTCAAGCAGGTACTGGCGCCGTTGCTCGGCCGCGCCAGCTTCGGCACCGGCATGCCCAGCGCCATGGGGCGCCTGGACAACCCGCTTCTTCCCGGCCGGTGCTGAGCGATGGCTGCCGTGCCGCTGCCTTCGCGCAATCTCGGGCTGCTGCTGGCCTGCCAGGCGGTGACGACGCTCGGCTTGATGGTGCTGGTGCCCATCATGCCGCTCTACGTGGCGACACTGAGCGGGGTCGATGCCGTCGGCGCCGCGCGCTGGAGCAGCCTGGCGCTGGCCGCACCGGCGGTGGGCACCTTGTGTTTCGCCCCCGCGGTCGGCAGGTGGTGCGACCGCTTTGGCTATCGCCCCATGCTGCTCGCCTCGTTGGCGGTGTTCATCGCCAGCATGCTGCAGATGGCGCTGAGCCCCGGTGTCTACGGCTTCATGCTAGGCCGCCTGCTGCAAGGCTTCAGCACCATCGGCGTGGTTCTCACCGCCTTCATCGGTCACGCGAGCGCGGAAACCTCACGTGGACGCGCGCTGGGTCTGCAGGAGAGCGCGATCGCCTGCGGCTGCCTGGCCGGTCCGGTGCTGGGCGGCGTAATGCTCGACTACTGGTCGCTGGAGCCGCTGCTGACC
This sequence comes from Thauera sp. 27, assembly GCF_000310125.2. Lineage (NCBI taxonomy): Bacteria > Pseudomonadati > Pseudomonadota > Betaproteobacteria > Rhodocyclales > Zoogloeaceae > Thauera > Thauera sp. 27. The sequence goes on along the minus strand of NZ_AMXB01000015.1, from coordinate 48,156 downwards.
ACTACGGCGGTCGCGACCGGCATCGCCGGCCTGTTGCTGTGGAGCCAGGTCAGCGAGCCCGCCAAAACCCCGCCCGCGGCCGACGCGCCGCCGTTCGCCGGGCTGCGCAGCGTGCTTGACGACGCCGAGCTGCGCAATTGGATGCTCGCCGCGTGCCTGGCTCAGGCCGCCGCCTTCGCGCTGGTCAACGTGTTCGCGCTCTACGTCGCCGCGCGCTTCCCCGCCACCGAGGCCATCGCCAGCAAGACCGGGCTGCTGCATGCGCTGGGCTGGCTCGCCGCCATGCTCGCGGCGCCGCTGTGGGGCCATCTGAACGACCGTGGCGCCCCCAGGCGCCACTTCATCCTGGCCGCCCTCGGCTGCGCGCTGTCCATCGGCCTGCTGACGGTGGTCGACGCGATGTGGCTGGTCGCCTTTCTGCGCATCGTTCAAGGCGCCTGCTACGCGGCCCTGGCGCAATCGATGCTGCTCGCCTGCAGCCGGCAATTGCCGGCCTCGGCCTACGGCCACCTGACCGGACTGAGCAGGAGCTTCATGGTCCTCGGCCAATTGCTCGGCCCGCTCCTGGTCATGCTGCTGATGCCCACGCTCGCACCGGCAAACCTGCTGTGGGCGGTGGCGGCCCTGTTCCTCGCCACCGGCCTCCTGGCCTGCGGCGGTCGCCACGCCGCCCTCGCCAGTCGTATGAAAAGTTAAAGGAAGGATCGGAATGTCCTCACGCTTGCTGCAACTTCCCCCGGTGGAACGCCGCCTGGTGGAGCAGTACTTCAACACCTATTGCCGCGAGACCGGTCGTGGCGACCCGCGTCTCGCGCCCGGCGAGGCGGGCCCGGCCGACTTGCGTTCGCAGTTCGAGGAGTGGCGGGCCGCCGGGCTGATGCCGTTTCTGCTGCCGTTCGACCGCACCGGGTCCTGCCTGGCCGGCGCCCTGAGCTACTTCTCGCCGATCGGCTACCACCGCCTGGCGCCGTTCGCCTTGATCGGCGGCGGCGACGTCTGGCAGCCGCTGGCCGAGGCGACCCCGCTCGCCGACCTCATCGCCGCCGCCCTCGCCGCTGCACGGCGCCATCCCGCCGACGTTGCGGAGCGCTGCCGCGCGCGTCTGCAGAGCTTGATGCGCAACAGCCTGGATCACGTGCGCCGCTTCCACCAGCCCGCCCCCGAGGCGCCGCGTCCGCCCTTCGTCGCCGCGGAACAGGCGCTGCGCTTCGGCCACATCTTCCACGTCACCTCCAAGGCGTTCGAGGGTTTCGGCGAGCAGGACCTGCAGAGCTACGCGCCGGAGCTGGGCGCCTCCTTCCGCCTGCACTACTTCGCGGTGACCGCCAACCTGATCGAGGCGCAGACGGCGAACGGAGACGTCCCGCCGCTCGACCAGGAGGCGGCGCGCGCCGCGGAGCAGTGGCTCGCGGGCGGAGACTACCGGCTGCTGCCCTGCCATCCGTGGCAGGCCGAATACCTGCTCGGCCTGCCCGAAATCGACGCGCTGAAGCAGAACGGCGCGCTCGTCCCCCTCGGCCCGCTCGGCGAGATGGTGTGGCCCACGTCGTCGGTCCGCACGGTCTGGCTGCCGCGCCGCAACCTCTTCCTCAAGTTGTCGCTGAACATCCGCATCACCAACTTCGTGCGCAACAACCCGCCGGAACAGGTCGAGCGCGCGCTCGACGCCAGCCGGGCGCTGTCGCTGCTGCCGCAGGTGCTCGAATCGGCCGCTTTCCGCGTCCTTCCCGAGCTCGCCAGCCAAACCCTGAGGCTTCCCGACGAGGCGCTGCGCGCCGCCTGCGCCGTGGTGTACCGGCAAGCGATGCCGGCCGACGAGGCAGAGCATGTGCGGGTGCTGGCCGCGGTGCTGGAAGAGCCGGCCGAGGGCGAGGGCGAGATTCCCCTGCTCGTGCTACTGCGGCAAGCGGCGGGGGAGTGCATGCTCGACGAGGCCCTGGTGCGCGCGTGGTGGGCGCGCTACCTCGAGGTCACCCTGCTGCCCTTGCTGCGGCTGTTTTCCGAATACGGCATCAGCCTCGAAGCGCATCTGCAGAACGCCATGGTCGCCTTTCGCGACGGCTGGCCGGCGCGCGGCTACGCACGCGACATGGAGGGCACCAGCATCAGCCGAAAGCGCTTCCCCCGGCTCGACCGCATCAAGCCAGACAGTCCGGCGCTGTACTCGGAAGAGCAGGCCTGGCACCGCTTCCAGTACTACGTGGTGGTCAACCACATCGCCCACGCGATCGCCTGCCTGGGGCGGACCGGTCTCGTCACCGAGGCAGTGCTGTGGCGGGACACCGCCGCGCGCCTCACGGCGAGCGGCGATCCGCTGGCGCTGCAGCTCACCGTGCAGCCCACCCTGCCGGCCAAGGCCAATTTGCTGAGCAGCTTCGATCAACAGGGAGAACGGCCGAGCTGGGTCGACATTCCCAACCCCATGCTTCAAAGGTAATCCCATGCGACCCGCCGACTACCAAGACCTGATCGCCAGTCCCGCCTACCGCCAAGCGAGCCGGCGCGTGCTGCGCCAGCTCGTCGAAGCGCTGCTGTTCGAGCACGCCCTGCCGCACTGCGAGTGGCAGGGCGACGCGCTCACCGTTCCCGGCCGCGGTGCCGACGGCGTCCCCGTCAACTACCGTTGCCGGGCGCAGCGCACCTTCAGTTTCGGCCGCGTGCGCCTCACCTCCACCTTGTTGCGCGAGCCCGACGGCGGCTCCGCCGAGGAGGCCGCCGACCCGGCGCTGTTCCTCGCCGAGATCGTCCCCTGGCTCGAAGCTGACGAGGGCCGCCTCAAGCAGTTCGCCGCCGAACTGCTCGCGACCCAGATCAAGGATGCCCAGACCCTGCATGCGCGCGGCGGCAGGATCCTGCGCGATGCCGACTACGACACCGTGGAAGCGCGGCTCACCGACGGCCATCCCTATCACCCGAGCTACAAGTCGCGCCTCGGCTTCACCCTGGACGACAACGCCGCCTATGCGCCGGAAATGGCCGCCGTGGTGAGGCCGCTGCTGATCGCAGTGCCCCGCGAGCGCTGCCGCTGGGCGGTCAGTCCCACCCGGGACGGCGAGGGCGTGGCGCACGCGCTGCTGGACGATGCCGACCGGCAAGGCTTTCGCGACGCGCTCGCCCGCCGCGGCGCGCGCCCCGAGGACTACCTGCCCCTGCCGGTCCATCCCTGGCAATGGGAGGAGGTGATCCTGCCCGCCTGCCACCAAGAGCTCGCGCGCGGCGAGCTGGTGGTGATCGGCGAGATGGCGCAGCGCTACCTGCCGCAGCAGTCGATCCGCACCCTGTGCAACGTCGACGCGCCCCGGCAGCTCTCGCTCAAGCTCGCGATGAACCTCGTCAACACCTCGACCTCGCGCGTGCTGGCGCCGCACACCGTGGTGAACGCCCCGGTCATCAGCGACTGGCTGCAACGGCTGGTGACGGAGCGCACGGACTGGCCCGAACCGCTGGCGCGCCCGGTGATCCTGCGCGAGGTCGCCGGCGTGAGCTGCACCTCGTCGGCCCCGGTGCAGGGACTCTACGGTGCCATGTCGTGCATCTGGCGCGAGAGCGTGCACAGCCACCTGCGGCCGGGCGAGGCCGCCGTGCCGATGACCGCGGTGATGCACGTGGACGCCGACGGGCGGCCCTTCGTCGACACCTGGGTGAAGCGATACGGCGCGGAAAGCTGGCTGCAGCGCCTGGTCGAGCGGGCCTGGCTGCCGGTGCTGCACCTGCTGTGGCAGCACGGCACGGCGCTGGAGTCGCACGCGCAGAACATGATCCTGCTGCACGAGGACGGCCTGCCCGCGCGCGTGGCGCTCAAGGACTTCCACGACGGCGTGCGCTTCTGCCGCGAGTTGCTGTCCGCGCCTCCGCCGGCGCTCACCGCCCCGCCCGCCGAGCACGCCCGCGTCAACCCGAACTCCTTCATCGAGGCCGCCGACGCCGACGAGTTGCGCGACTTCACCTTCGATGCGCTGTTCTTCGTCAGCCTGGCGGAGCTCGCGTGGGTGTTCGCGCGCTTCTACGACATCGCGGAGGAGCGCTTCTGGCAGATCACCCGCGAGGTGCTGCGCGCCCACAAGGAGCGGCATCCGCAGTGGGCGGCACGCTACGCCCTGTTCGACTGCCTGGCCGACGAGGTCGCTATCGAGATGCTGGCCAGCCGGCGCTTCCAGCCGGAGATCCGCCTGCGCACGCGGCTCGCCCCCAACCCGCTGGCGCAGGCCGGGGAGCGGTGATGAGCCTCAAGTCGCGCCTGCAGGGTAGCGAGCCGGTCTGCGGCCTGTTCTGCTCCACCCCCGCCCCGCTGACCGTGGAGCTGATCGCGGCCGCCGGCTACGATTTCGTCATCGTCGACCTCGAGCACACCCTGATCGGCGGCGAAACCCTCGCCGCTATGCTGCTCGCCGCGCGGGCGAGCAGCATAGCGGCGCTGGTCCGGGTTGCCGCCCCGCATCAGGTACTGCAGGTGCTGGATGCCGGCGCCGAGGGCATCGTCTTTCCCCGCATCCGTTCGGCCGAGGCCGCGCGCGAGGCGGTGCGTCTGAGCCACTTCGCCCCGGCCGGCGAGCGCGGGCTCAACGCCACCTGGCACAGCCGCTACGGGCGCGACGACCTCGTCACGGTACTTGATGGCGTACGAGACCAGACTCTGGTGGTGGCGATGATCGAGGACCGCGACGGCCTCGAGCAGGCCGAGGCCATCGCCGCGGTGGAGGGCGTTGACGTCCTGCTGGAGGGCGCAGCGGATCTCTCGCAGTCGTTCGGCCTGCCCTGGCAGACCCGCGATCCCGAGGTGCGCGCAGCGGTTGCGCGCATCCATAACGCCGCGCGCCGGCACGGCAAGACGTTCTGTGCGTTGCCGCGTGCCCCCGAAGACTTCCACGCCTGGCGCTGGGACGCTGTGCGCATGTTCGTCCTCGGCGACGACCGCGGCATCGCCCGCCGCGCGATGGTAAGCCACCTCGCCCAGCATCGTATTCAGGACTCCGCACAATGAACCTGCAAGCCTTGCATCAGTACCTGCAAGGGCGCACCGAACCCGTGTGCGCCTACCTCTACGACCTCGCCCATCTGCGCCGGCACGTGCAGGGGCTGCGCCGCAGCCTGCCCGACCAATGTCAGCTGTTCTATGCCATCAAGGCGAACAGCGACGCCCCGATCCTGCAGGCGCTGCTCGGCCATACCGACGGCTTCGAAGTGGCATCCCTGGGTGAGATCGAGCGCGTGCGCGCGGTGGACGGCGGCATGCCCATCGCCTTCGGCGGTCCCGGCAAGACCGACGCCGAGTTGGAAGGCGCGCTCGCGCACGAGGTCGCGCTGATCCACGTCGAAAGCGAGCATCAACTGCGGCGCCTGGACTGGATCGCGCGCCGCCACGGGCGGGTTGCGGACATCCTGCTGCGCGTCAATCCCGAGCACGTACCGCAGCAGGCCACGCTGCGCATGGGTGGGCAGGCGACCCAGTTCGGCATCGAGGAGGCACGGATTCCGGACCTGATCGAGCTCGCCCGGACCTTGCCGGGCGTCCGCCTGCGCGGGTTCCATATCCATGCCATCTCCAACAATCTGGATGCGCAGGCGCACCTCGCCCTGCTCGAGCACTACTTCGATCTGGCCGAAGCCTGGCAGCAGCGCCACTGCCTCACCATCGACTGGCTCAACGTCGGCGGCGGCATCGGCGTGAACTACGCCGACCCGAGCGCGTCCTTCGCCTGGGAAGGCTTCTGTGCCGGCCTCAGCGCCCTCATCGCGGCGCGCCGGCCGGCGTGCCGCATCGTCTTCGAATGCGGGCGCTTCCTCACCGCCGACTGCGGCTACTACCTCACCGAGGTCACCGACATCAAGACCGCCCGCGGCCGCCACTTCGCCATCCTGCGCGGCGGCTCCCACCACTTTCGCCTGCCCGTGTCGTGGCAGCACGATCATCCCTTCGTCGTCCTGCCGCGCGATGTCTGGCCCTATCCCTTCGCGCGTCCGGCCGTGCACGGCGCCACAGTCACGCTGTGCGGCGAACTGTGCACGCCCAAGGACATCCTCGCGCGCGACGTCCCCGTCGAGCGCCTGCGCGCCGGCGACTGCATCGCCTTCCTGCTGGCCGGCGCCTACGGCTGGCACATCTCCCACCACGACTTCCTGAGCCACCCGCATCCGGAACGCGTGTTCGTGGACGGCTGATCCCTCGGGCGTCGTTTTCGAGTCGTGCGAGTGCCCGGAATGAGCGCGGCGAGCAAATCAAGGCATATTTAATGCGATAACTTCTCATTCGTATCTAACAGGGTGTTGCATTGCGCCGCACCCATTCATTTCGTCCACCAAGCCAGCCAGCACCCGCAGCCAGCCAAGCAAAACAGAAAATCCGGAGGTTCGACTGCATGAAGCACATAACATTGACACGAAAGACCGTCCTTTGCCTGGCGCTCGCCGCCGCCTGGCAGGCTCAGGCGGCTGACGACACCGCCACCGCGACGGGAGGCGAGCGCACCCTTGACACCGTCGAGGTCTTCGCCACCGAGGCGAACAGCTGGCGTGCCGGCAGCATCGGCGTGGGCGCCTTCCGCGACACACCGGCGAAGGAAGTGCCGATGACCGTAAACGTCATCGATCGCGATCTCCTCGACGCGCAGCAGGCCAACAGCCTGTACGAGGCGATGAAGAACACCGCCGGCGTCACCCGCGCCCAACTCGGCGCCACTGCCTACGACAACCTGTCGATCCGCGGGCTGCTGGTCGACAACCGCTCCAGCTACCGCCTGAACGGCGGCCTGCCGATCGTGAACCTCATCGACCTGCCGCTCGAGAACAAGGAGCGCGTCGAGGTGCTGAAGGGCGTGAGCGGCCTTTACTATGGCTTCGTGCCGCCCTCGGGCATCATCAACCTCATCACTAAGCGCGCCGGCAGTACGCCCGTCACGGCACTTCAGCTTTCCACCGACGACAACGGCAGCTTCGTTGCCGGCGTGGACGTGGGCAGGCGTTTCGGTAACGAGGGGCAGTTCGGCGCACGGGTGAACCTCGTCGGCGGCAAGTTGCAAAGCGCAGTCGACGGTGCCGACGGCGACCGCTACCTCTTCGCTGGCGCCTTCGACTGGAAGGTCACCGATCGCTGGCTGCTGAAGCTCGACGTCGAGGACATCGCGAAGGATGTCGTCGAGCAATCGAGCATCCTCGCGCTGCCCGCTGTGAATGGCAAGATCACCCTGCCGCGGATCCCCGACCCGCGCAACCGCATCGCACCCGACTGGGCGAACTACGACGCCAAGGGGCAGAACGTGCAGCTGCGCAACGACTTCGCGCTGACCGACAACTGGGTGTGGACGGTGGAAGCGGGGCGTTCCGAGCTCGAACGCGACCGCAACTTCTCGCGGATGAGGAACTACGACGTGACGACCGGCGAGGGCATACTGGACATCTTCCGGACCAGAAACCAGAAGTTCATCAACCGCAACGTGCGGACCGAACTCGCCGGCCGCTTCGAGACCGGGCCGGTGACGCACGACTTCACCTTCGGTCATTCCCGCAACACCCTCAGCACGTCGCTCGGCAACACCCACACGGTCAGCGTTGCACAGAATCTCTACAATCCGCGCGACATCGCCGAGATTCCGGTGGCCCATGGCCAGGACGCGCGCTCCTCCCACACCCGTGACCGCGGCTGGTATGTCTTCGACCGCGCTGCGCTGGGCGACTGGCTGCTGATCGCGGGCGCGCGCGCGAGCAAGTTCGAGTTCGAGCATGCGACGGACAAGAGCCAGGACTACACCAAGCGCAAGATCAGCCCGACCGTCGCCGCGGTGTGGAAGCTCACCCCCGCCACCAACCTCTACGCCGGCTACCTGGAGGGCATGGAGGACGGCGGCATTGCGCGGCCCACCGCCGTCAATGCCGGCACTTCCCTCGAGCCGCTGGTGACGCGCCAATGGGAGGGCGGCGTCAAGACCGAATGGCCCGGCGTGCAGGCCAACGCGGCGCTGTTCCAGATAGAGCGGCCGATGAACGGCGAGGTGGACGGCATTTACCAGCGCCTCGGCGAGGCTCGCCTGCGCGGCGTCGAGCTGTCGGCCGGCGGCCAGATTTCGCCGCGCTGGGGCATCTTCTCGTCCATGCAGTGGATCGATGCCGAGTTCATCAAGGCCGAGAACGACAAGCGCATTGTCGGCAACCGCCCGGCCAACACGCCCGGGGTCACGGCGAGCCTCTTCGTCGAGCATCGCCTGGCGGCGATCCCGGGTCTGGCGCTGTCAGCCGGCGCCTACTACACCGGCAAGCGCGAGGTCGATGCGTTTAACCGGGCCGAGGTCGACGGCTTTACCCGCTACGACCTCGGCGCCCGCTACCGCACCAAGATCGTCGGCAACCAACTCGACCTGGCGGCAACCGTGGAGAACGTGACCGACAAGCGCTATTGGGCGGCCGCCGGCGACAGCAAGGTGGACTCGAACGCCCCGCTGCTCGCGGTCGGCATGCCGCGCACGCTGCGCGTGTCGGCGAAGATGAGCTTCTAAGCCGGGCCGGGGCGGGAATATCTCCGTGATCCACCTGCATCGCCGCCCGCCCACGAGCCGGGGGAATTCACAGAAGTGGCTGCGCCGCATCCATGCATGGTGCGGCCTGGCGCTCGCCGCCATGATGCTGCTCTTCGCGGTGACGGGCTTCCTGCTCAATCACCGGGCGGTGATGAAGATCCCGGCGCTCGATCGCACCGAGATCACGCACCTGCTGCCGGTCGAGCCGACGACGCCCAACCCGGCGGCGCTTGCCGCCGCGCTCGCCCCCGCGCTCGGTGTGTCGCCGAAAGCATTCAAGGCACGCATCGAGCCGGCGCGCACAGTCCTTTGGGCCGACGGAGAACTGCGCCAGCCCGAGCGCTGGCTGCTGCGCGCCGACACGCCATCCGAGACGGTGCAGGTGGAACACTGGGTGGGGAGCCGTCAGGCCGAGGTGAAGCGCACCAAGCCCAACCTGTGGCTCTACCTCGCACGGCTTCACATGGCGATCGGCACCGGTCCGACGTGGATTTTGCTGTCCGACGCAGCCGCACTCTCGCTCGGCTTCCTCGCCATCTCCGGCTTCTGGCTTTGGGGCCGGCTGCACGGCTCGCGCCGCCGACTCGTCGTGCTTGCTGGCGGCGGGCTGACGGCGGCCGTGATCCTCGCCTGGCTCGCCGGCTGAATCTGCGCTCCCGCATGCTGGATGGTCGTGGCGAGCCCTGCTTGGGCAGTCGCGTTCATGCCGAGGCTGGGCCATCTCGGGCTGCGGCTTGTCCGCTCCTGTCCTGACCTCAGAGCGGCTGCGCAAGCCCGGCGTGGGAAGGTGAGGGTCGGTGCCGGCAGGTCGGCTTGCGCAACATTCATTTCAGGGCCTGCTCAATGTTCACTCACGTTGCGGCCTGCGTGCTCGCCAAGTCCCTGAAGGACCCTCTACACTGAAGGCTTCAACCGCTTTGTTACCTCCACGATTGCTCCAGTTACTACCGGCCGGAGCGAAAGTTGTCGGGCAGGATTCGCACCCGCTGCGAAACAGCGCCTTGGCACGGCGCACGACAAAGTAAAATTACCAGCCCCCCAACAAACCGGCACAGCGGCGATTCACATTGTTTGCTGATGCGGCCTCCCCGGATGGCGATGGTATCGGCTCGACAACGCCGAGAGCCGATCCATGCAATCCGCCCTACCGTCCCATTGGACGGCGCGCAGTAGCCTGTTGCTGGCCACCACCCTGGCAGCAGGTTGCGCGAGCGCACCGCCGTCGTCGCCTCCTGTCGCCCCAGCGCAAGCCGTCCAGTCGGTGGCGCCACCAACGGCTTACGTCCCGGTGGTGCGCTACGGCCGCTATACCCTGGTCGAACTCGCACCGACCGCTGCCCAGCAGGACCTGCTGCTGCAGGTGGTCGACGTGGCCGTGCCGGACACCCTGCACGCCAGCGTGGGCGATGCCCTGCGACACGTCCTGCAGCGTTCCGGCTACCGCTTGTGCGACGGGCACGATGCCGATGCGCTGCTGACCTTGCCGCTGCCGGCGGCCCACTACCGGCTCGGTCCGGTCGTGCTGCACGATGCACTGCTCACCTTGGCCGGCCCGGCCTGGAATCTGCAGGTCGATCATGGCACACGCCGGGTCTGCTTCACCCGAGCACCTAGCGCACAGATGGCCGTGCTCGAAGGTCCTCTGGCCGACCTTGCCGAGCAGGTCGAACTGCTTCAGCGGCAACCCGCCGCCGTGGCACAGGCATGCTACGACACCGAGCACCGGGCCGTGACCCAGCGCCTGGCCGACATCGACCTGGCGCTGGGCGAGCGCCTGGTCGCCAGCGATCTGCGCCCCCTGCGGGATCGCCTGGCACAGCTGGAATCGCGGCAGGCACAGCGCCCGATATCCCAAGCCACGCCGCGCCCACCCGCGACGGCGACGCCCAGGCCGAAACCGGCCGGACCGTCTTTCCAGGTGCTCGGTGTCGAGTTGCGCGCCGACGAGCGCTTCCTGTCGATCCGGCCGCATGGCGCGAACGTGCTGTCCCAGGTCCGCCTGCTGCGCGTCGGCGAGGAAGAAGACGGCTGGCGGCTCGAATCCATCGAAAACGGGAGCGCCACGTTTCGTCAGGCTGATGAGAGCCTACGCATCGGCGTTCCGGCGCGCCAGGGCGGTTCACGATGAAGCGCCTCCACTTGGTTCCGATCCTCGCGGCACTCCTGCCTGCACTTGCCTTCCCCCAGGCCGCGACCGCACAGGACACCGGAGGCACCGCAGCCTCTGTGATCGTACCCAGCCGCGAACGGCCGTTGGCCACGATCCGAAGCGAGGAGCAGCAGGCGCGCGACTGGGGACTGCAGGCAGACGAATGGGCGCGCTACCGCGAACTGATGCAAGGCCCCCTGGGCATCTATTCACCCAATCTCGACCCGCTCACGGCCCTGGGCATCGAAGCGCGCTCCGACGAGGAACGTCGCCGCTATGCGGAATTGCAGGTGCAGGCGGAAGCCCGCCGCGTCGAGAAGATGCTCGCCTACCAACGCGCCTACGACGCGGCCTGGCAGCGGTTGGCACCCGGCATGCAGCGGGTCAGCCTGCCCGGTATCAGCCCGGCCGCATCGTCCGCCAGCCTCGCGCAAAGCACTGGCCGCACCGCGGTCTTCGTCAAGGATGGCTGCGCCGCCTGCGACCAGGCGGTGCAGCGGTTGCAGGCCTCCGGCGCCGAGTTCGACGTCTACGTCGTGGGCAGTCGTGCAGACGATGCGCACATCCGCGACTGGGCGCAGCGTGCGCGGATCGACCCGGCCAAGGTGCGCGCCCGGCAGATCACCCTCAACCACGACGACGGGCATTGGCTGTCCCTCGGCCTGCAGGGTGAGTTGCCCGCCGTCGTGCGCCAGGTCGGTGGGCAATGGCAACGGCAGCCCTGACCCGTTGCCGCGCTACGCTTCTGCTGCTGGGAAGCGTACTGGCCGGCTTCGTGCAGGCGCAGGAAGTGCCGCCACCGGCCTACCAGGTCGCGGCGCAGCGCGCCGGCATCCCCTCGACCGTGCTCTACGCCGTGGCGTTGCAGGAAAGCGGCACCCGCTTCAACGGTCGCCTCGTGCCCTGGCCCTGGACGCTCAACGTGGCCGGCGCCCCGCGCCGCTTCGCCACCCGCGCGGAGGCCTGCGCCGGACTGCACCAGGCCCTGCGCGAAGTCCCGCCCACCCGCATCGACGCCGGCCTGGGCCAGATCAACCTGGGCTACCAGCGCCATCGCTACGAGCAACCCTGCGAACTGCTCGATCCCTACCGGAATCTCGAACTCGTCGCGGAGATCCTGCGCGAGCAGCACGCACCGGACCAGGACTGGCTGGTCACGATCGGTCGCTACCATCGGCCCGCCGGTGGCGCACCCGCCGCGCGCTACCGCCACAGCGTCGGCCGGCACCTGGTCCGTGTGCTCGGCGAGCCGGTGCCGGACCACACCCCCTGGAGGACCTTGCCATGAAACGCCATCGCTTCCGCGCGGCTGTGCGGTGGGTGATGGGCCTGCTGTCGCTCGCCGCGACGCCGGCCGCCCTCGCTCAGTCGCTGCCATTGATCGTCGTCGAGGATCGCGGAGGCGTGTCCGCGTTGCCGTACTACCAGGCGCTCGACCTCCAGCCGCGTGCCGGAGACGCACCACCGCCACGCATTGAGCCGCCGCGGGTGCCCAACCACTATTTCGATGAAGCGGCCATGCTGCCGATACACTCGGCCAGCCTGTCGCCGGGCGACGTTGTTCGCCGGGTGATCCAGGCGCCGGGACTCACCCCGCTGTTCCTGGTCGGCGACGACGACCGCTCCCGCGCCTGGCTTCGCCAGCGGGCATCGGCCCTGCGCGACCTCGGTGCCGTGGGCCTGGTGGTCCAGGTCGAGTCGCCGCAGGCCCTGGCGTCGTTGCGCGCCCTGGCGCCCGGCCTGACCCTGGCGCCCGTTTCGGGCGACGAACTGGCCCAGCGCCTGGGGTTGCGTCACTACCCGGTACTGGTCACCGCCACCGGCATCGAGCAGTGAGGCCTGCGCCATGGCCCAGCCGCATGCCGTCGAAGTCCTGCTGCGGCCAGCGGTGGAGCTATACACCGTTGCCGTCTGCGCGGGCGCCGCGGTGGTGTGCGTGGTGGCACCGTGGTCGCTCGCGCTGAATCCGCTGCTGGGTCTCGGCAGCGCACTGGCGTTCCTGGCCTTCGGTGCCATCCGCCTGCGCGATGTCTGGACCATCCTGCGCTACCGCCGCAACATCCGCCGTTTGCCACGCTACGTGATGACCAGCCGCGACGTGCCCGTGAGCCAGCACCGCCTGTTCATCGGTCGCGGCTTCCGCTGGGAGCAACGGCACACGCACCGGCTGACGCAGACATACAAACCGGAGTTCCGCCGCTACACCGAGCCGACGGCGTTCTACCGGATGGCGCGCCGGCTGGAAGCGCAGCTGGAGTTCGCGCCACCACCGCTGTCGAAGCTCGCGCGCGTGCTGGCCTGGGACAGCCCGTTCAACCCGGCCCGGCCCCTTCCTCCCGTGGGCGGCATGCCACGCCTGCACGGCATCGAGCCGCACGAGGTCAACGTCACCCTGCCGCTGGGCGAGCGCGTCGGCCACACCCTGGTGCTGGGCACCACGCGGGTCGGCAAGACCCGTCTGGCCGAGCTGTTCATCACCCAGGACATCCGCCGCAAGGTGGGCGGCGAGCACGAGGTCGTGATCGTGTTCGACCCCAAGGGCGACGCCGACCTGCTCAAGCGCATGTACGTCGAGGCCCGCCGCGCCGGGCGCGCGGGCGAGCTCTACGTCTTCCACCTCGGCTGGCCCGACATCAGCGCCCGCTACAACGCCGTGGGCCGCTTCGGGCGCATCTCCGAGGTGGCCACGCGCATCGCAGGCCAGCTCTCCGGCGAGGGCAACAGCGCGGCCTTCCGCGAATTCGCCTGGCGCTTCGTCAACATCATCGCCCGCGCCCTGGTCGAGCTGGGGCAGCGCCCGGACTACATGCTGATCCAGCGGCACGTGGTGAACATCGACGGCCTGTTCATCGAGTACGCCCAGCAATTCTTCGCGAAGACCGAGCCCAAGGCCTGGGAGATCATCGTCCAGCTCGAAGGCCGCCTGAACGACAAGACCATTCCGCGCCACATGGTCGGGCGCGAGAAACGCGTGGTGGCGCTCGAGCAGTACCTGTCGCAGGCGCGGACCTACGACCCGGTGCTCGACGGCCTGCGGTCGGCGGTCCGCTACGACCGCACCTACTTCGACAAGATCGTGGCGTCACTGCTGCCCCTGCTGGAGAAGCTCACCACGGGCAAGATCGCCCAGCTGCTGGCGCCAAACTACTCGGACCTGACCGACCCGCGGCCGATCTTCGACTGGATGCAGATCATCCGCAAGCGCGCGGTGGTCTACGTTGGGCTGGATGCGCTGTCGGATGCCGAAGTGGCCGCCGCGGTGGGCAACAGCATGTTCAGCGACCTGGTGTCGGTCGCCGGCCACATCTACAAGCACGGCATCGACGACGGCCTGCCGGGCGCGGCCGCCGATACCAAGGTGCCGATCAACGTCCACGCGGACGAATTCAACGAGCTGATGGGCAACGAGTTCGTACCGCTCATCAACAAGGGCGGCGGCGCCGGCATGCAGGTCACGGCCTACACGCAGACGCTCTCGGACATCGAGGCGCGCATCGGCAACCGCGCCAAGGCCGGCCAGGTCATCGGCAACTTCAACAACCTGTTCATGCTGCGCGTACGCGAGACCGCCACCGCGGAGCTGCTGACCCGGCAACTGCCGAAGGTCGAGGTCTATACGACCACGCTGGTGAGCGGCGCCACCGACAGCTCCGACATCCACGGCCCGACCGACTTCACCTCCAACGCGCAGGATCGCATCAGCACGTCGAGCGTCCCGCTCATCGAGCCCGCGCACGTGGTCGGCCTGCCGAAGGGGCAGTGCTTCGCCCTCATCGAGGGCGGCAACCTGTGGAAGATCCGCATGCCGCTCCCAGCGCCCGATCCGGACGAGGTCATGCCCAGCGACCTGCAGCAGCTCGCCGGCTACATGCGCCAGCACTACGCCGAGGCCGGGGAATGGTGGGAAAGCCCGACGCTGCCCACCGTGCAGGATGACGACACACTGCCCGAGGACTTGATCGGGGAGACGCAGTCCGCAACATCCGACACACAGGACGACGAGGCGCGGCCGTGAAGGACCCGGCGGTCACCACCCAGCAGCAACGGACACGCCAGCACGGGCTGATCATCGGTCTCATCACCCTGCCCTGGCGCCTGTTCGGCGTGCTGGTCGCCTCGCTGCTGCTGTCCATCGTCATCGAGTGCGTTGGCATGCACCTGTTCTGGCCCGACCAGGGATGGCGCCACGCCCAGGGCATGCTCGAATACGAACTAGACCAGATCTCCACCCACTTCACGCGCAGTGCCGTGGTGCAGGAACCCGGCCGCACGGCGCGCTGGCTGGTGGAAGGCGCCTACGAGTGGATCTTCGTGAAGACCGGCCTGCTGGAATGGATGCGCGACGCCTCGGCCCAGGCCAGCGCACCCAGCCGCAGCAGCAGCCGCGACTTCCGCTACTACCTCAGCCAGATGTACGTCTGGACCGAAAGCTACCTGATCGCCGCCGCCTTCACCACGCTGACCTTCCTCGTCCGCCTGCTGGCCCTGGTGCTGACGCTGCCGCTGTTCCTGCTCGCCGCCTTCGTCGGCCTGGTCGATGGGCTGGTACGGCGCGACATCCGCAAATTCGGCGCTGGGCGGGAATCAGGCTTCGTCTACCACCGGGCAAAGGCCGCGCTGATGCCGCTGGTGGTGCTTCCGTGGGTGATCTACCTGGCGTTGCCGGTGTCCGTGCACCCGCTGCTGATCCTGCTGCCGGGGGCGATGCTGCTTGGGTTGGCCGTGAACATCGCGGTGGGGAGCTTCAAGAAGTACCTTTGAAAAATCCAGTCGGCCATTGTCGATTTTCTCCAGCAAGACCACACGTTACTGCTCAGTCAGAGTTCTGATCACGTTTGGATGGCAACCGCCCACGCCATCATCAACAGGTCTAGCAAACCCACATGGTTAAACGGATGGATAGCGATTGACATTGGCCTTAACCGTCGCCTCTACCCTCAGACGCGCACATCCTTTGCTGGCGCGGGAGATGGGGTGTTGTGTGGGGCATCGAGTCTTCGACTTCATAGTCACTGGTCTTACCCTTGAGATCGCAGAAAAGTAACCTGCCGGTGCGGGAGTCTGTCAACTCAATCGCTTGAATAGTCCGGGGTTCCTATCCGGCTGAAATAGGCACCAAATCGCTCGACCAACGAAGGAATAAACAACGGGGACAGCGAGGCGAAACGGAGGCCCGTGAGCTCATTGAAGGCCTGTTCGGCGGTGATGGCCTTTAAGTTATGGAACTGGACCATCCATGGACCTCTGGCTTGCCCGGCAGCGTCCCGCATTGGATGCAGGAAATGCTGTTTCGGCATTCCATCATGTTGTATCAGTTTCTTCATCTTATCCTTCGACTTACCGCTGTCAGTAGCCTCCAACTCTTTCCAACTGTTGGAGATGTCCTCGCAAAACGCCAACAGGATCGTTGCAACCTTTCCCTGGTTCGCCAAGTCGCAGCGTGGGGTAACCACAACCCATGATCCGCCTTCGTATTGAACAAGGTCACCGGTATCGAGTCGAGCCTTCAACGGGGGAACGAAATAAGCCTCTTCCGGGTGCGTTGCATCGCCACCAGCATTAAGCATGGAGTCATGCACATGCGCAACAACATGACGAGCAACAACTTCGGTTAGATCCGCGCCGTGCACTGTTGAACTGGTCCAGTGACTCCAGCGGGGCCAGATCGAACGGAAGAATACCCTGGCCGTCTCTCTGTTGAACGCACTCTTAGCACCTCTCAGTCGCAGGAAGACATCCTTGTTCTCTCCCAGCCAAGTGAAGACCTGTTCCATACCGTCGGCCTTGTCCATGACTCTGACCTGAGGGCAGTCGTAGCTAGCCGTGTCGGCATCAGCCTGCTGCCCTGTATAGACCACTACACCAAGAGGCTGGACTTCAAGAATGTGGCGGACCAGATCATTGCCCTGACTGTTGATCTCGGCAACACCTGGTTCAACCTGCAATCGGAGATCCACGACAGCGGCATCAAGTCGATGCAGATCAAGTTGCCGCTTAGCATCCGTGACGTTCTGGGAAGTCGTCATCTGGAGACGGAAGCCCTTGTTCTCCTCGTCCGCATTGTGGGCGGCAATCGCATCCTTCCATTCGAGTATCTTTGAATCCTCGTCCTCCACGACGAGGATCTTCAATTCCGGGACTGGTGATATCATTTCTGCGGCGCCCTCTGCATCTCAATCGCGAAAGTTGTCTCATCCGCCTCGGCATCAAAGGCAACATCCCCCTTGCTCGCCCGCATCGCCTCCCTGGCAATGGCGAGCCCGATCCCGGAACCCTCGGTCTTGAGAGAAAAGCCTGGGCTGAACATCCGCGCATGGAACCGTTCGTCGATCAAAGGCCCATTATTCGAGATCGAAATTCGAACGTACTTCTTTGACTGGCTGACAGAAAAGACGAGCCTTCTCGGTTTCGTCGGGCTCGTCCCAAGCCAATGGACGGCATTGTCGATGACATTGAGAACCGCAGCCATAAGATCAGACTCATAGCCAACGACGAGCGTGACCTCATTAGGCAGGTCATAGGTCACATCGATAGCCGTGTCGGCAATCGCATCACTAAAGAGCGTTAAGCATCGGCTCAACACCTCTTGGACATTGAATGCCTTGGGACGCCCACGCCTCTTCCCCGAAATGGGATCAAGCGACTTGAACAACTTGCTCAGATGTCCGGCCGACAGGCTGATTGAACCGGCCTCCTTTCCGAACGTGCTCCGAAAGTGCCTTCCGAAGGCGCTCTGCTCTTCAAGCCGCGGGGCTCCGTCGGCGAGTCTCTTGGACCGTGTAGAAATGTCAGAGAGGAATCGACGTCCATCATGCAGAACCTGGGCCACAACCAGACCGAGCGCTGATCTGGACGCCAAAGCCTGCTGATAGGTCTCAAGCTCGTCGATCGATGTTTTCAGTGCTGCACTGTCCTGCCTGATCGCGCGTTCGACCTTCTCCCGATACTTGAGCGGCAGATCCGCCACTACCCTGCTCGTCGCTCGCAGATTGGCCTTGCTTCTGACCTCACCGGTATCAACGGTCGTCTTTCTGCTGAGACCAGCACTCTGCCGGAAGTCCTGTCGCATCGACTCAACGTGAGCAAGTACGTCGGCTATCAGTCGCTTGAGCCGGACAAACGAGCCATTGTGTTCAAGACCTTCCCGGCTGCTCCGTTCGACTAGACCCGAGGCATTCTCATCGGGAATCTCTACCACACCCCAGACCTGATTCAGGCCCAACTTTCGTGAAGGATTCTGGACCCTCATGCGCTCCAGTTCGAGCCAATCGGTTTCCGCATCGCCATAGGGACGGATTCGAAAACCTCCTCGATAGATTCCTATCCCGATATTCTCATCAAGCACTCTTCTGGCATCAAGGCGGCCAATGGACCCCAGACCCAGCTTCTGGAATAACTCCACAATCGCATCGCCTTCTCGATCGTAAATGTTCAATCGCAGGCTGGCCTTGCCGCAAGGCTCCTCTTCCGCTGTCAGCTCCGATGCAGGAATCTCGATAGACTGTGGCTTGGCGTCTCCACGCTGGTTTATAAAGGTCCCCTTGAAGCGCCCGTTCGCATCGAACGCCCCCTTCACCATGTAGTGGAAAACACGATCGATACTGAGGGGCCGGATCTCGG
Source organism: Thauera sp. 27 (assembly GCF_000310125.2). Lineage (NCBI taxonomy): Bacteria > Pseudomonadati > Pseudomonadota > Betaproteobacteria > Rhodocyclales > Zoogloeaceae > Thauera > Thauera sp. 27. The sequence goes on along the minus strand of NZ_AMXB01000015.1, from coordinate 29,880 downwards.
TGGGGTCCCGCGAGCCGGCGTCCTCACTCTCGATGAGGTCAAGTGCGCCGGAGACCAGCCGCGGCCCATCGAAACCGTGTACGTCTTGCGTGAATCCAGACAAGTCGAGATATATCCGGAAGTCTCCCTCCTTGGTCGCGATGGGTGACACCATGCGACGCAGCTCGCGAACCAGAGCTTCCAGTTGCTTCTTCGTCCAATGGTCTCTCAGTGCTCTAATCTGAAGCGCAACCCCAGGTACTTCACCACGCTCGCCAGGCTTGGTAGCCAAGTCGATCTCCACCTCGTCGAGGTACTTGGATTGCTCAAAGAGCCTCCAGTCGATCTGGATTTCGCTGACTTCAAGCCTGCGCCCTGATACCTTGCGTGCTGCCCGGAGGTGGAGCAACCGCCCGAGCCTGGCCGTCGCGAAACGGCCAACACCCTTGGCGCCGAGCATGATGCGACCGCCGGGGCTGAGACGTCGTTCCACCTTGTCGCTGGTCGCAGGCTCAAACCACTTGTCGACAAGATCTGCGGCCGACATACCGTGACCAGCGTCAGTCACCGTGATAAGGCCCGCATCACCCTCCCACCGCCCATCCTCAGGCGGAACGATCGCGATATGCACGGAGGGTGAGTCAGCATCAAAAGCGTTCTTGACTAGCTCGATGAGAGCTGCCTCAGGACCGCTGATGAGCTGGTCCCCAATGGTCCTGACTATCCTTGCCCGAGGTCTCAACCGCGGCATAGACGCTCCTATTTCTCTGTTCTGATACCATCCTATCAAGGATGCTCTGCTGATTGGCCTAGTTGTGAAGCACAATACGTAATGTCGATCCAGTTTGAATCCGAAGTCAGGTGTAGCGCGTTCGATGTTTCTCCAGACCGGTGGCAGCCGGAAATCCGATTTCATTGACGAACTGTCGAAGGCGGCGCTGCCGTGGCTGACCTACCTAGAGTTGCTGGTGCCCCAACCCCGTTGCTTAGCCCGCAGGGGGCTTGCGATGACCACGAATATCACGGCAGCGATATTCTAAAAAGCATCCGTGCTTGGCGGAGCTTCTATTCAATTTCCATATCATTCAGCAGCCTGCTTGGAACGTCGAGAAAGTCAGACCACCCACAGTCCACTTCGCTCGACTTTCAGGTTGATGTTCATAAGCAGACTGCAAATTGGGAATCTCAACGATCCGCTCGACAAGTTCAATCAATCCACGTTCAGCGGACTCCCGTGACGCGATTTCTGTCGCCAACAGCAGTTGAGGCCAATTTGCATAAAGCGCCTTCCGCAGCAAGGCAATATCCTTCAACTGATGAGCATAATGCCTTGCGATAACCATTCGATAAATCTGAAGATCTGGAATGGTAGCGCGAAGCCGCAGAGCACCTCGGAATCCTTCCTGCCCAACGCTTTGGAGCCAACTGTCGACGGTTTGCAGCCATCCATCGACCTGTTCCACAAGACGGCCGCCGCGGGTTCGCTCCGCATGAAGATTGAATCCATAAAGATCCTGATGCTTCAATTGGCATAACAGGATTATTCCAGTAATTCTCTCAATCACGACAAGATCGATGTCTGTCAGCATTTTCCCGTCGGACTTAACTTTTAAATTCTCAATAAACTCAAGCCCATTGAAGGACGCCCCCAGAATTCGTTTGACAGCCTTCTGCAGAGACACTTCTCTCGAGCACTGATTTCGGTCGTAATCCTTCTGAAAACGGAGCCTTAATGCCTCAAGCATATACCTCACAGGCTCGCTTCGCGCCCCCGAAAGACACCGAATGAACCCCTGCTCAGAACATTGTACAATCAGAGGCGTCGGGGAGCCGGGCGCAGACACAAGCTCCAAGCTGTGCCTACCGCAGGAAAGAACATCAAACACAGTTCTCGCCTCATCCACTCCTAATTCTTCGAAGTCATCATAAGCGCTGCCAAAGTAGTTTACTGCCTCCCTTAGATCTGCAATAAACGGCTCAACGTCTGAGGTAATGGTGAGCACGTTCTCCAGCCTTATCGATCCATCCTTATTGACCAGCGCTTCCGCAAATCTCTCGTGCCTCATGGAATTCGACAGCAAGAAGGTGAGAGCGAGGACATAGTGCTGGTAACGCACACCTCCGAACCTCAGGGCATAGTGAAAGCTGTCGAAACCTTCCTGCAATTGGATACTGTGGTAGGCCAGACCGAAGAAGTAGTCGTCGAGCAGTGGATCGGCGTCATATCCAATGAAATGAGTTCCCCATGGTCGAACTAGGGCAGATAGCTTCTCCCCCACTTCCCTCTCCAACTTCCGAATCGGCTCCACCTGCATGAGACGCTCGAATCGCTTCTTGGATTCAGATGTAAACCCCTCAAGGACATCCTGCTCATGGCCGGAGCTGTTGACGAGTTTTTCTGGCAGCATCACGTTGAACTCGCCTTGCTCGCCTTCAGAAATTTCGCCCACGCCCATGGCAACGTACTGAGCGATACGGCGACCGTGTTGAATCATTCCCAGAGCTGAGGCAAGCTCCAGAACGGCCTTCGACAGTTCGGGCCGCCTTGGAAAAGAGACCACCGGGACATCGAACGATGGACGACTGCTGAGCGCGAGATGGATCAGTCGAACCACCCCAAGCTGGAGAATGTAGTAGTGCTCTTGCTGTTCGAAGGTTGGTTCTTGAGTTCTTGTGATGTTGTAGTAGTACCAGTCGAGCTCACTCAGCGCGCACCTGAGTTGGATGCCAAGACGATCGCCAGCCAGCCGAGGAACCAGCTTGGCCTCTTCTTTGTTGAGTGATTCGAAAAAGTTACTGACCGCTGAGCCCATAGGCAAATGTTTCGCTTTATGTTCGAGCTGGCAGAAGGCATCCCGCTCGCGTTGAGAACCTAGCCATCAACCACAACCCCTTCCACACGCCCCTTTTCAAGTGCGTCGAGAAGAATCGCGCACTGCTTCTCGGTGGGAATTTTCGCAGGTATCTGCATGGCCACCCTGAGCACGCCGTCCTCCTTCGGCGTGAGCAGATCCTTCTCAAGCAGCGACTGATGGATGCGAGCCCATTCCGCAGCGGGAACAGCCAGCACTTTTCGCTGCGCCTCGATGCCGTTGTCGATCCTCTGCGTCTGCTTCGCAGTCTTCACGATCGCTGCCTGATCATCTTGCGGAACAAGTCGATCGTAGAACTCAGGCGGGAGGAGATTGGCGATGGCGTCGGTACGAGCCTGTATCCTCGTCCAGCACGCATCCTTCTTGCACCACTCGGAAATGTTGGAAATGCCTTGCGGGGGTCTGATGATGTCGTCGTTCACGACCCCCGACACGGCAGTGATGGCACTTTCGAGCACTGAGTCGACCTTCTGTGCATTCCAGATGCCCAGAAAGTCGACGCTCTCCCTCCTGCGCTTCGTGATGTCTCCGAGTACCGCCAGTGTGTAGGCCACGATGTTTGCTCGGTACCCGCCGTTGTACCAGGGTCGCGCAGAAACGATGCGCTCCGTGGCACGGAAGATCAGCCCGCGCGCGACGGCCCTCTTGAAATAGAACTCGTTGAACGCGTCGGACGATTTCTCCCACTCGCTGCCGATTCGGGCGGCGTAGCGCGCAAAGTTCTTCTGGGAGCCAAGATTCACCCACCTGGGGTGGTCATCCCAGACATTCTCGAACTTCGCAAGGTCTGTTTTCGTGAACATCTGTGGCTTTGGATGCTCCGCCTTGAATCGACGCTGCTCCGCAGGTGTGAGCTTCGACTGTGCATCGGCATACTGGCCGCGTGCGCGCTCATAGAACCACCTCGTCTCGCGCGGGGCGCCCTTCTGCGCCGGCGCCCAGATCCGCCGGGAAAACCCTTCCATCCGCACATGGAACGGGTGGTTCGAGAAGAAGTCGGCGGCATTCACCCGATTCTGGGTGTTCGCATACTCCGATATCCTTGGAACGACCGTTTCGCTCTCCAGGCTGTCGATGACGGACAGCTTCAACTGGACGAATATCTGGGAAAGATCGGCCTTGTCCCGCTTCCGTGTGTGGAACAGCGATGCAGTGGTCTGGCCACCATTGACGATCTGGAGGTCGACAACCCTCGTGATCGCCAGACCGGAATCCGTCATCCCTGTCTCGACACTCTGTGCAGTGGCCGTGATCCCGTTGTTGTAGGCAAAGAACATCCCAGGTTCGTTCAGGATCGTTGCCCTGATTCCCTGGTTCACATTGCCGCGAGCCTGCAGGAATGTTCGGACGTTCTGCTCAAGCAATCGCGCTCCGAATCTTTCGTACAGGGTCGCCAGCACTTCGGCAGGCATGACCATGAGATAGGATTGGTAGGCATCGGTCCCCAGGTGTGCGGGAAGGCAGGCGATGCCCTTGCCGAACATCTGCTCGAAGTCGAGGTCGAGTGGCTCCTTGTGGCTGCGGGAGCTTCGCTGACGATGAAGTCGTGAGATGTCCCAGATGTGGTGAGCAGCCGGAACACCTGCCACTTCCGTATCGGGAAGGGCCTGGATTTTCTCGCTGAGCGTGCGCTCGGAGAAGAGAACCAGGTTGACCTGCCGAATGGCGTCCTTGCGATCCGCAATCTGCCTGGCAAGGCCGTACTCCGGCGATGTGACCTCCAGCTCGCCGGCCAGGCCCTTGTTGGCACTGGCCTCGAAGAAGTTGGCAACACGCTTGAATGCCGCGGCCACTTCTGTTCTGGTGAGCGATGCCAGCTCGTTTCGGGAGTCGAAGTCCGCGATGAAGAGGTCCAGAACTCCTTCGTCATTGAACCAGTAGCCGTCCACGCGCATGCCCCGCTGCGCCCGGAAATGGCAGAGTTCGAAACCTTCCGTGAAGCCTGTCTCGACAAGGTCGTTCGCGATGGCCTCCATGAACTCGGAGAGCTGGAAGCTGCCATTGGCTTCGGCGCCCGCCAACAGTTCCTGTCGGAAGTCGTGGAAGAATTCTTCGCAGGTCTGCTCCATCAATCCTCCCCGAAGATGGCTGCTTCGTCACACTCGTACGGAGCAATCGTTTCCAGCCTGATGTCGTAGGCCACGTTGGCAATCCCTGTCGGCAGCTGCGACCGCATCAGACGTGGAAAACCGTCACCGACACGATAGCTGCGCACGTCGCTGACGACAAAGCGAGGCTCATCGTAGTCAGGGAGCGGCGCATAGCCGTGCGCAACCAGCTTCCGGTCAAAGGTCTCGACGGCGTCCGCCTCGCCGAGCCGTGCCTGGACTGCGGTGACGATCTCGTTGAGCGAGCGGGCTCCTGCCGCGTCGGCCAGACTGCTCAGCCGGTACACGCGCAGGAACAGTGCATCGTTCAGGGATTCGAGCTGGTCTTCCGATGAAATGCGGACGCTGCTCCGCTCCGCACCCGAGAGCGATTTGACCTCGACGGCTGTGTTGCCGAAGATGAAATCCTGATGTGATCGTTCCGGACCGAGCCAGGCTTCGACGGCGGCTCCGCTCGACATCTGTCGATCGATCAGTTCCATCAGAAAGACGATTTCGGCGAAGAGGCCGCGGACTTCCTCGATGGACAGGTGCTGACTTCGGCCTGATAGGAAGGTCTTCCAACGGCGGATGTGTGCCAGCGAGACTGCGAGAGCGCTGGCCGAATCGGTGGCGTGCTCCAGCGAGGACGCAAGGGTGCGGCACAGTCCTTCGAAGAGATCGCGGTCAACCTGCCTTTCAAGGGCGAGAACCAGGTGCTGCTGCCCCTGATCTCCGGCACGAAGATCGACATCGATGCCGTTCACCGTGACCGCGTTCTTCCGGTACTGGGCTGCGTGGTCGCCGTGAAGCTCCACGATGAACAGGCAGGCGCCACCGGCATCGCGTCCCCAGAAACAGGGCACGGCCGTTCCCACCGCAACCTGGCGGACGTTGAAGTCCGCCCCCGGAACGGCGATGTCATCCCACGGAGAGGACTCAGGCATCGTAGTCATCCTCCTCGTCAGGATCGTCGGCGTAACCCTGCATCTGCTGGAGCCAGACCTTGTTCACGACGACATTGATGGTCGTCGAATAGTCCCCGTAGGGAAAACTGACGCCGAAGGCGGCGATCGGTCCCGTCACGGCCTCGCCCTTGGGCTCCAGGCTGTGAATCATGAGGAGCGGCTTGTTCCGAACCATGCGGTAATGTGTGTCGGATACCGCTCCTGAGCCATCTTCGCCGCCAGCGAGCGTTTTGGCCTCATTTCGTTGCGTGTCGCTGAGCCCGAGCTTCTCGTCGCCACGCGAGGCAACCCTGTCCTTGTTCAAGCGCCACGAAGTGCCGTTCGGCTGATCCTTCCCGACGACGCGCACCTGATTCCTCAGGGTGAACGGGCTTTCACCGCCTGAGCCACCGGAAGGGGAAATCAGCAGAACATCGGCCAGCGGGCGCTTCGTCGCAATCCGTTCGAGATAGCTCACCACGTCCGACTTCTGTCCGGCAAAGGTCGAATGGCATTCGAACCGGGTGAGGAAATCGTCGATCACCTCGACGGGCACGTCCCTGAAGATGATGCCCTTTTCGGTGGACTCCTCCGGTCGCCCGCCGAATCCACTGCGCCAGTGATCGGCGATCAGCGCAAGGTTCCTGGAATTCACGTCGGGGTCGGTGGAGACAATGTAGCTCTCCCGCAATCGCCCACTGAAACTCTGCTCGACCGTGACCTCCTGGCCGGATCGCATCTTGTTCGCCGCCGTGATCAGCAGACTGTCCGGATGCGAGCGGACGTACAGGCCAAAATCCTTCGGGCTGAGGCGATCGCGCCGCATGCGCTTGACCTGCTGTACAAGCTCTTCGGCGGCATCAGCGATGTGGGAGTACCAGTTGATCGAATCACGCGAGAGATGGACGCGGCAGAGGTCCTCGAAGCCCGGCCGGTAGCCAAACCAGCGGCCCATCTGCATAAGGGTGTCATACATCTTCGTGTTGCGGTACATGTAGCTGACGGTCAACCCCTCGATGGTCAGGCCTCGGGAGAGGCTCAGACCACCGACCGCGACCGCGGTCAACCCGATTCCTTCCTTCGCGTAGCGGGCGTAGTCGAGCACCTCGTCACTCTTGCTGTTGATGACATAGAGGTGGAGGTGCTCAAAGACGCCGCTGAGGGCAGCCTTCACCTCCGCCCAGGTAAACCCAGCATCGGCATACTCGGTATCGAAGGTGTGCTTCAGGCCCTGCATGTACGCGTTCCTTGAGGAAACCTCTTCCGGCATCGCGTAGTTGGCGAGAACCGCTTCCCTGATCTTCTTCTCCCTGAGACTCAGGAAGTCACGCACGGCCTTCTGAACGGGCACGAAGCGCGACACATTGACCATCATTGAGCAATGCTTGCCGGTCTGCCCACGCAGGTTCCGGATGGCGCGGGCGACGATGAATTCGTCGAGTGCGCGATAGAGGCTGGGGGGCAACTCGTGGACGGGATCGTCACGCTTGTGGGCGTACGGGATGAGATCCTCGCAATCGTCGATCGGCCTCACGATCGATTGGCTGGTCGCCTCGTCGAGGAACACCTTCTCGGCACCGAAGTACGTCGTTGGTGCGTCCAGGCAATAGATGAAATCGCGCGGGAACAGCTCCTCACGCACATCATCGCCGTAGGCGTCGGGGTTGATGAAGATGTTGGCGAACGGTGTCGCCGTGTAGCCGACATAGCACGATTTCGCGAACAGCCCGAGGATGCGCCGGATCATCGCATTCGTGCGGGTCGGATCCAGATCCTCCTTGTTCGTGTTGATCGACGCGTTGTCGGCCTCGTCGTCAATCAGCAGCATCGGCACGTCGGAAATCCGGCCATCGCCCTCGGCGTTCAGCTCCTTCAGCCACTTGTGAAGAGCCGAGAGCGTCGTGACGTTCTTCTTGATGACCAGAATGATCGGCTTGCTGAAGTCGTTGATCTTCCAGCCGCTCTTTTCCGCCGTGTTCTTGTTGAAGTCCTCGTTGATGTTGGTGAGGGTGGCCGGGTGCGGATAGCCCGGCGCGAGGCCGACACCGATGTTGCGACGATCCTCGGGATCGCTGGACCGGCCGATGAAGGCCTCATCGATGCGCTGCTGCGTCTGCTTGCGCAGATTGCTGTGAATGCCGGCGACGACGATGATGAACTTGTAGCCGGCGTCGGCGGCGCGTGCTATCAGGCCGGTGTAGTTGGCCGTCTTGCCCGACTGCACATGACCGATGACAAGGCCGCGACGGTTCCAGGTTGTGCCCTCGCTCAACGGATCCTGCAGGTGGCCGAGAATGCGGGTCGTCACATCGCTCAGCGACTGGACCATCTGCGGTGGCCAGCCTTCCTTGAGAAGAAAGTTTCCATAGGATTCCGCATACGTCCAGGCGACATCCTCACGCTTGTGGACCCACTGATCATCATGCTTCGCAGTGACATCCACCAGCGAAACACCGGCCCCCATGCGCGTGTCGACCGAGATCATCGCCTCGGTGACGATATTGCGGAGATCACCCGTATAGCCGAAGATCGCGGCGATCTGTCTCGCCTTTTCCTCCACCTGCTCGCGCGTCGGCGTCTCGGCCATGTTGGCAAGACCTGAGATGAGTGCGTTGGCAATGTTTCGCTCTTCCGTGATGACTGTGAGGCTCATGCAAAGGTCTCGCTGATGAATTTTTCGGCCAGTTCGATCTGGCCATCGAAAAGGTGCGTCGAGCGCACGATCTGGAGAAAGGCATTCGGATCGCCCGGCCCGTCGCCGTAGAGTACCTTCCTGAGACTCTTCAGGCGCTCCAGAGTCTGGTTTTCATCCACGGCCCTCTGGTTGATCTCGCGCGGATGGGTCGAGTAATCGGAATAGATCATCTCCACCGGCAGCGAGGCCGCAACCGAATCAAGAAGCGTGTGGAGCAGGTCTGCATCCTCTGGCGAAAGTCTTCCTGTCAGTGAGGCGATGATCGGGTGCTGATCGTTGATCGCAAACCGAATGCCATCATGATCGGCGTAGCGCTCCCAGAACGGCGCCTGGGATTCCTGAAACAGCTTCTGCCCGCGCCCCCGGTGTACCGTCACACTGCGGGTGGTGACCTTGCTGATGATCTGACGCAATCGCTCACGCACCGCATGTGGCGGACGAGCGCGCGACTTCTTGATATCGATGGTCCATGCCTCGTCCAGGCTGTTGGGAAAGTCGATCTGCACTCGCGCCAGCTTGGTGGCCTCACCCTTGGGCACCAGTCGGAACCAATCTCCCCACGCCATCAGGCGCCCATTCCGATAGATATAACCTCCCTGGTTGGAGATAAAGTCGCTGCGATCCTGATAGAAGTCATACTCGGACGCGGACAGACGGCTGTGATGTGGCAGCACGTAGGGCTGCAGGCGCACCTCGGCATCGCCTATGCGGACGATTTCCTCGGGAAGGACCTGGGTGGCCGGGTTCTTTCTGCAAAAGGGATCGAATGCGGCAATGGGACGACCATTGATGGTGAGCGAAATTCTGGAATGCCCCTTGACCTCGCCTGAAAGGAATCGGTGAAAAACGAGGGAAAGGTGCCGACCCACCGCCTCGAGCTTCTCGTTCACGATTTCCTGCCGACGATCACCTGCCTCGTCCTCCATCAGCCGGTCGAGTTCTCGCCAGATGACTGCCGTCCCGCGCTTGCCAAGCCGCTCGACATAAGACAGTGCCGCGATATCGGGCTCATCAAGCACGCTCAAGATCCAGTCGTCCGCGGCATCGATGCGATCCAGGTTCCATTCGGCACCGCAGATGGAAGCACCCGTCGTACTCACCACTGTCAGGGACCGGCACTGAGAGAACGACGCCGTCTTCAGCCCCAGACCAAAGCGCCCGAGATCCTTTGGTGAGCGAAGCTGTCTGGGGTTGCCGGTTCCATGACGCATGGCAGCCAACAACTCGCGTTCCGTCATTCCCCGACCGTTGTCGAGAATGACGACAAGAGGTTGCTCGCCGGAGACGTCGCAAACGATGTCGATCCTGTCTGCGCAGGCAGAAATGCTGTTGTCGATCAGATCCGCGATGGCCGTTTCGAGCGAGTATCCCAGATCCCTCATCGACGCCGAAAGGCAGGCCGCACTTGGTGGATGTCTGTGTTCCCGTGCCATCAAGATACCCCTCGTGATTTCTCGCGAATCAGCTGCATGCTAAGCTTCCAGAAGCCGTCTCGCGGATCGCGCCCCCTCGACTGGATTGGCTGAGGATGCGCGAAGTGGCGGTTTCTGCAGACATCCAGGTGAAATGCCCTCAAGGCCATGCGCGTCCCGACCACCCCTCAGCGCAGCCGCATGATGTCGAGCATTCGCCGAAAGAACACCTGGCCGGAACGAACCCTTCGCTCCCTTCTTTTTACCAGGGGATTTCGCTATCGACTTCATGTCAAAAAGCTGCCCGGCACCCCTGACCTTGTGTTCCCGAAGCACAGGGCGGTGGTGTTCGTCCACGGCTGCTTCTGGCATCGGCACGAAGGCTGCCGCTACACCACCACCCCCCGGACCAACGAAGAGTTCTGGCGACGGAAGTTCCTGGGCAATGTCGATCGCGACAGGAGACACGTGGAGGCGCTCCATGCGCTCGGCTGGCGCGTGGCGGTCGTCTGGGAGTGCGCCTTGAAACATTCGGTCGAGGAGACTGCGCAAGCGGTTGAGGAGTGGCTGCATGGCGATGAGGATGTCCTGGTGATTGGTCAGGTCATTGACTAGCCCGCATCGGCAAGCACCGGAAGCTGTTCCGGCAGGTTTCGCCGCACGCTTCCCGCCGGTATCTTCTGTACGGCATCACCAGCCTGCCTCCGCTTCCTCCTGCTCATTTCGTTCAGAAGGCTGCGAACGATCCTGGCCAGCTTGTGGGCAAGCAACGGAGGCACCGCATTGCCGACCTGGGTGTACTGCTCCGTGCGGTTGCCCGCGAAGACATAGTTGTCGGGAAACGTCTGGAGCCGTGCTGCCTCCCTGACCGTGAGGCTTCTGCATTGGGAGGGGTCGTAGTGGATGTAGTAGTGCCCGTCCTTGGCAATATGCGCCACCACCGTGGTGGACGGTTCGTTCCTGCACTGCACGCGGAACCGATCCTTGAACGGGATGGCTTCGGATTCACGCTCGACATGCACATTGATGTGATCGGGAAGCAGCTTGGGAGGGAACACATCCAGCCGTGGGCAATATCCCCATAAATGAGCAAAGCTGGCCGAGAAAAGATAGCGGGCAAGATCGGATGCCATGTGCGCACGTGCTTCATGCTGACAGACGCCACCCAGGCTTCGGTCGTGCAGCCATTGCTGAAGCTCGGTCGGCTTCCTCGGCCTTCTGTAGCATCGTGAAATGAAGGCGCCACCGGTCGTGGTGCTGGTTGCCGCAGTGGCAAAGGCACGCATTGTCTCGATCATGACCGACTCGTTTTCCGTCCTCCATCCCTTGACGTAAGAGGGGGCAGCCTGAACAGCCTTGCGCCATGCCTCCACTGAATCGCCACGCGACAACTTGCTGCGGATTCGGGGAAGATCGTCAATGGCCTGCTTGACCGTGGCAGGCCTTGCTACCGGTGCCAGCAACTGGTGTTGAGGCATGTCCAGCCCCTTTCTCACTCCGAGCAGAATCACGCGATGCCTGCGTTGAGGGATCCCATGGCGCTCCGAATGGATTAGGTAGTCGGTGGGTTCCAGCGAACTGCCGTCGCCCTCCTTGGTGAAGGAGCGGATCTCATATTCGAGCCCCTCGGTCGGCATCGAGAGATCTGCAATGATCTTCTCGAACATTGGGTCGCCGGAGTGCTTCGAGGAAAGCAGACCCTTGACGTTCTCCATCACAAAGATCGTGGGCTTGTGCACCCGGATGATTCTCAAGTACTCCCTGTAGAGGAAGTGCTTTTCATCGTTGTGAAAGTCCTTGTCCTTGGCGCGTCTGGAGCGCCCTGCCAGAGAATACGCTTGGCAGGGCGGGCCGCCGATCAGCACCCAGGTTTCCTGCCCCTTCAGTGCAGCGCGAATTTCTCTATCGATATTGGCTTCATCGGACTTGCCAAGTTCCAGACACCTCGCCTCGGTCGCAGCATGCTCGAAGGCGCTGGCCACGGCAGGGATCCCGCGGAACGCGGCCTCATCGATCTCGCCTCGTATGTAGCTGTAATAGTGCTTGACGTCCCTGGTACCACGCAAACGCCTGAACACTGCCCTGAGCGTCAGCGTGCGATGCGCGACAGCATCCTTTTCAATGGAAAGGCCGATCTCGAAGAATGGCTGCCGCTTGTGACCCTGCAGGGACGCAAATCCCTCCCCTAGCCCTCCCGGGCCAGCAAAGAGATCAATTATGGGAACCGGCACGTCAGCAATCCTCCCCTTGTTCTTCCCCGAGCGTGATTCGGCGGCTGGCATGGTCCGCGCTCACTCGGCCTCCGGCTTCGTCTTGTTGATGCTTTCGGCGATCCACCGATCCAGCTCCGAGCGGCGAAAACGCCAGGTTCCCCCAAGCTTGAACGCCGGAATTTCTCCTTTCTGGGCAAGGCGATAGACCGTTCGTTTGCCGGCTTTGAGGTAGCCCGCGACTTCCTCCAGCGTGAGGATCTCGCTTTCGACTTCACTCATCTGTAAACCATCTGGTTTGGTCCTTCGTGACTTTTGATTGCCAAGTTTGCTCAATTCTAGCAAAAGGTGGTAGACGCTAGCCAACAAAAAATCCACCAGGCATTGCACAAATGTCGGCCAGCGCGGCCCACAAATCCGGTCATGCCTTAGTTCCCATTCTCTGCGGCGCAAAGCGAGCACGCGCCACAGCATCTGGCCATCCGCTTAAACGGGGAATGGCACGATGGGACAGAGCAACCGCAGAGCACCTGCATGGCCTTTGCCGGCCGTGCTGCTGGCCGTGTCGCTCTCGGCCCTGCAACCCGCGATTGCCGACGACGCCTTGGAGCGGGAGCAACTGGCCGCGCTCACCCGCCAGCTCAACCTGATCGACCACCTCGCCGAGCACGCCGCCGGTACCGCTCCGCAGGAACGCGCCCGCTACCACTTCGACTACACCCGCCTGCACCAGGACATCGAGCGCATCCGCGCCGGCATCCACGACTACCTGACACCCCAGCGCGCCCAGCCGCGCGATCCGGTCGACCTGCTCGGCGACTACCGCCAGTCCAACCGCCCCTCCGACGAGGAGGCTACCCAATGAACGCTGCCCAAATCAGCGCATTTCAGGCCAACGGCGGCTTCGCCCCTTCGGTCGTCGCCACGGCCATGCTCAGCCTCGTGTTCGCCGTCCTGCTGCTGTGGGGCGTGTGGGCCATGCGCACCGCCTACACGGGCTGGGCCGAGCGACACCTCTCGCAACGCCAGTTCCTGGGTGTCGTCGTGCGCTTCGTCGCGATGTACCTGGTGCTGACCTATTTCCTCCTGTCCTGACCGCCACGAAAGGTTCGATCACCATGAAGCCCCATCCAATCTCCCGTCGCCTCACCACTTCCATCCTCGCGCCGTTGACCTTGCTGGGTCTGCCGCTGTCGGCGACGGCGCAGGGTCTGCCGACCATCGAGGACCCATCGCGTGGCACGGGCAGCGGCATCATGCAGACGCTGCAGAACTACGGCTACGACATCGTTCTGCTGATCGCACTGCTCGTGGTCGCCTCGATGTTCGTGGGCGTGTGCTACCACGCCTATACGCGCTACTCGGAGATCCACACCGGCCGCGCCACCTGGGGCCAGTTCGGACTGACGGTGGCCGTGGGGGCGATCCTGCTGGTGGTCGGCATCTGGCTGCTCACCAAGGCCACGGGCGTCCTGTAAGGGCCGGCTGGTGATGGCCGCTTCGACCGATACCGCACGCGACGGGCTGGTGACCTTCCTGCCGCACCGGCTGAACCGCCAGCCAGTCGTGGTGCGGGGCCTGACCGCCGACGAACTGTGGATCTGCGCCGGGTTGTCCGCCGTGGCGGGGTTCGTCGTCGGCGTGCCGCTGGCCTGGGCCACGCACAGCATCGCCATGGTGCCCACGGTGGTCGTGGCCGGTGTCGCGCTGGGTGTCTTTGCCGGCGGTGGTTTCCTGCGCCGCCAGAAGCGCGGCCGGCCCGACACCTGGCTGTACCGGCAACTGCAGTGGCGTCTGGCGCTGAGGCATCCGCTGATGGCGTCCTGGCTCGGGGAGCACGGCCTCATCACCCGCTCGGGCCATTGGACGACGCACAGGACCACCTGGCGCGCTCGCGGACGAGGTGCGACATGAGCCGCGTCAGGAACGAAGTCCTCCACCTGCAGGCGCACGTGCGCACCTTGCGCCTGGCCGCTGGCGCGCTGTTCGTGGTGGCGTTGCTGCTCGGTTTCGGGTGGTGGAGTGCGCCCAAGCAGCTCACCATCCATGTGCCGCCGGACCTGCGTTCCGGCAGCACCCGCAAGTGGTGGGACGTACCGCCCGAGAGCGTCTATACGTTCGCGTTCTACGTCTGGCAACAGGTGCAGCGCTGGCCCACGAACGGCGAGGAGGACTATGCGCGCAACCTGCACGCGCTGTCGGCCTACTTCACGCCCGCCTGCCAGGTCTTCCTGCGCCAGGACTACGAGCATCGTCGCCGCAGCGGCGAGCTGCGCCAGCGGGTGCGCGGCATCTACGAGATCCCGGGCCGCGGCTACGGCGACAACCCCACCGCGCGGGTGACGACGGTTTCGAGCCGCGACTGGGTCGTGACGCTCGACGTGAGCACCGACGAGTATCACGGGGGCGAACAGGTCAAGCGTGCGACGGTGCGCTATCCGCTGAAGGTGGTTCGCCAGGACGTCGATCCCCAGCGCAACCCCTTCGGCCTGGCGCTGGATTGCTATGCCGGCGCGCCGCAGCGCATCGAGGCGCCACCGCAGGAGCAATCGCCGGCCGCCACGCCCAGCGGGGGCACTGGTTTCCCGCATGGAGGCAATCCATGAAACGTCTCGTCCTCATCATCGCGGCCGGACTGCTGGTGGGCCTCGGCCCGGTGCCGTCCGGTCACGCCATCGAGATCCTGCGCTGGGAGCGCCTGCCGCTGGCCGTGCCGCTGGTGGTCGGCCAGGAACGCGTGGTCTTCGTCGACCGCAACGTGCGCGTCGGCCTGCCCGCGAGCCTGGGCGATCGCCTGCGCGTGCAGAGCGCGGGCGGCGCGATCTACCTGCGGGCAAGCGAGCCCATCGCACCGACGCGGCTGCAACTGCAGGACGTGGAATCCGGCGCCATCATGCTGCTCGACATCGCCGCCGAGGACGCGAGGAACGGCGAACCGCCGCTCGAGCCGGTGCGCATCGTCTCCATTGATGCGACCACCGGACACGGACGTGCCGCCGGCACGAACGAGCCGACCGAGGCCGCGCAGCCCGCCACACGCCGGCAGACGCCGGTACCCGTGATCCTGACCCGCTACGCGGCGCAGAACCTCTACGCGCCGCTGCGCACGGTCGAGCCCGTCGCCGGCATCGGGCGCGTGAACCTGCGACGCGACCTCGCCCTGGAGACGCTGCTGCCCGCGCTGCCGGTCCGGGCCCGCGCCATGGCGGCATGGCGGCTGGAGGACCAGTGGGTGACCGCAGTACGCCTGACCAATACCTCGTCCCGCTGGCTCGAACTCGATCCGCGAGCGCTGCAGGGCGACTTCGTGGCGGCGACGTTCCAACACCCTGACCTGGGGCCGGCGGGCGATTCGACCGACACCACGGTGGTCTATCTGGTCACCCGGAGCCGAGGCCTCGCCGAGTCGCTGCTGCCGACGCTGAGTCCGATCGATGCCGGCATGAACCTGCCGCCGGCCGCTGCGGCCGGGAGGGGCTCCCATGACAAGTAACCCGCTCCTGAAGTGGCTGCTGATCCCGATGGCGCTGCTGCTGGTGTTCGTCGGGGTCAAGTTGTTCTCCGGTGGCGACGCTGAGTCGGGCGCGCCGGATGCAACTGGCCATCTCACGCCCGAGGAGATGAAGGCGCTGGGCATCGCGGGCGACACGGCGCGCGATACCGTCGCCACGCTGGTAGCGCAGGTCAGGCAGCTGCGCACCGAGCTGCAGACCGCGCTGGGCGACAACCGCCAGCACAAGGCCGAGAACGAGCGCCTGCGCGCCCGCGAGGGGGCGATCGACCAGCGCATCCAGAGCGCCCTCGACGGCGAACGTCGCCGCCTGGAGCAGGAGCGCAGCCAGGCCGCCAGTGACCGGCAGCAGACGCAGGGGCTGATGCAGGAACTGCAGCGACGCCTGGACGGCCTGTCCGGCAAGGCCGAGTCCTCCGACCTGCCGATCGGCCTGGGTCTCGGCGAGAACGATGGCCTGCGGCTCGGCAAGGACGACATCCGCTGGATCGAACCGGACGATGCCGGGCACGACGGCAAGGGCGGCTCCTCCGGCACGCTGTTGCCCAGCTTCGCCAGCAGCTTCGGTCCGGCGGAGTCGGCGCCGCCGACGGCCACCGGCGGCGCTGGCGACAAGGCCGCACGAGCGGCGGGAAGCGCGACCCAGGCCGTCTATACCGTGCCCGCGAACGCCACGCTGATGGGCTCGGTCGCGATGACCGCGCTGATCGGCCGCGTCCCCATCGACGGGACGGTCAACGACCCGTATCCCTTCAAGGTGCTGATCGGTGCCGACAATCTCACCGCCAACGGCATCGAGATCCCCGACGTGGCCGGCGCCGTCGTCAGCGGCACGGCCTCGGGCGACTGGACGCTCTCGTGCGTGCGCGGGCAGATCCGCGCCATCACCTTCGTGTTCCACGACGGCACCATCCGCTCGGTGCCAGAGGACGACGGCAGCCGCAGCCGGCACGGCACCAGCCTGCAGGACGGCCTGGGCTGGATCAGTGACCCCTACGGCATCCCCTGCGTCTCCGGCGAGCGGCGCAGCAACGCCCAGCAGTACCTCGGCTCGCAGGCCCTGATCACCGCGGCCGGCGCAGGGGCGGCCTCGCTCATCCAGTCCGACAATGGCAGCGTGGCCGTGGTCTCCAACAGTAACGGTTCGCTGGGTACGGTCGGCATCAGCGGCAATGAGGCGATGGGCCGCATCCTCGCCGGCGGCGTGCGCGACATGGCCGACTGGGTGAACAAGCTCTACGGGCAGGCCTTCGCGGCGGTCTACGTGCAGCCCGGCGCCCGGGTGGCCGTACATCTGGAGCAGCCGATCGCCATCGACTACGACGCCAAGGGGCGTCGTGTGAACCACCAACTGGGTGAAACGCATGCGCTCGACCTGGATTGACCGGCCGATGGTCTTGCTTGTCGTCGTCGCCTCGATCGCCCTCGGCGGCTGCGCGACCCATTCGGAGAAGCTGCTGCCGCGTGGCGAGCGCACCATGCTCGATATCTGGCAGCACGAGACCGGGGGCGGCCCGGGCGGTCAGGCCGGTCGCCAGTTGCTCGATGCGCGCCAGAGCCTGCGCCGGCCGCTCACCGAGGCCGACGCGCGGGCGGCGCCCACCTTGAGAACGGCCTACACCCGCACTGCGGCCAACGAGATCCACCGCCAGTTCCACCGCCTGCCGAACCCCGACCTGGTGATGTACGTCTTCCCACACTTGGCCGGCACCGATCCGGTACCCGTACCCGGCTACAGCACGGTGTTTCCGCTCTACCAGCGGGTGCAGTATGCGATGCCCGGCGAGCGAGTGGAGGACTACTGATGGGCTGGAAGCTGCCGTGGCCGCGCAGCTCAGCTCGCGCACCGGAGCCAGCCGCCGTGGAGCCGGATGCCTGGGAGCGGCATGTAGCGGGCCTGGCCGCGCACGGCATCGATGCGCCAGGCGCCGCACTCGAACACGAACGACGCCGGCCGGCCACGCAGGCCGACCATGCCGCGCTCTACGACGTCGCCCCCTCCTTCGCCGACCTGCTTCCCTGGGTCGAGTACCTGCCCGGCTCGAAATGCGTGCTGCTGGAGGACGGCCAGTCGGTGGCGGCGTTCTTCGAGCTCCTGCCGATCGGCACCGAAGGGCGCGAGCTGGCCTGGCTGTGGCAGGCGCGCGATGCCCTGGAGAATGCGCTGCAGGATTCCTTCGATGAACTGGACGAGAACCCCTGGGTGATCCAGCTCTACGCGCAGGACGAGACCGACTGGGACCACTACCTGCGCACGCTGACGAGCTATCTGCATTCTCGCGCGCGGGGCAGCACGTTCAGCGCGTTCTACCTGCGCTCGATGTCCCACCACCTGCGTGCGATCGCCAAGCCGGGCGGCCTGTTCGAGGACACCACGGTGACGCGCCTGCCGTGGCGCGGCCAGACCCGGCGCGTGCGCATGATGGTCTACCGGCGCACCCCGGACGCTGCATCGATGCGGCACGGACAGTCCCCCGAGCAGGCATTGACGACGATCTGCGATCGCCTCGTCGGCGGTCTGGCCAATGCCGGGGTAAAGGCCAGGCGCATGGGCGCGGCCGACATCCACGACTGGCTGCTGCGCTGGTTCAACCCCGATCCGAGCATGCTTGGAACGGAGCCCGAGGATCGCGAGCACTTCTACGCGCTGACGCGCTACCCCGACGAACTGGACGATGGCGAGATCGAGCTGGCCAGCGGCACCGACTTCGCCCAGCGCCTGTTCTTCGGCCAGCCACGCTCGGACGTGGCGGCCGGTCTGTGGTTCTTCGACGGCATGCCGCACCGGGTCATCGTCGTGGATCGCCTGCGCATGCCGCCCACCACCGGCCACCTGACGGGCGAGACCCGCAAGGGTGGCGATGCGATGAACGCGCTGTTCGACCAGTTGCCCGAGGACACGGTGATGTGCCTGACGCTGGTCGTCACGCCGCAGGACGTGCTGGAGGCCCATCTCAACCACCTGGCGCGCAAGGCCGTGGGTGAGACCCTGGCCTCGGAGCAGGCCCGCCAGGACGTGCAGCAGGCGCGCGGCCTGATCGGCAGCGCGCACAAGCTGTACCGGGGGGCGCTGGCCTTCTACCAGCGCGGGCACGATCGGGCGCAGCTCGATGCCCGCGGCCTGCAGCTCACGAACGTTCTGCTCAACGCCGGCCTGCAGCCGGTGCGCGAAGAAGACGAGGTGGCGCCACTCAACACCTACCTGCGCTGGTTGCCCTGCGTGTTCGATCCGGCCGCCGACAGGCGCCAGTGGTACACGCAGCTCATGTTCGCGCAGCACGCGGCGAACCTCGCGCCGGTATGGGGCCGCAGCCAGGGCACCGGGCACCCCGGCATCACCTTCTTCAACCGGGGCGGCGGCACGATCACCTTCGACCCGCTGAACCGGCTCGACCGGCAGATGAATGCCCACCTGTTCCTGTTCGGCCCGACCGGATCGGGCAAGTCGGCCACGCTCAACAACATCCTCAACCAGGTCACGGCGATCTATCGGCCCCGCCTCTTCATCGTCGAGGCCGGCAACAGCTTCGGCCTGTTCGGCGACTTCGCTGGGCGGCTGGGCCTGTCCGTTCACCGCGTGCGGCTCGCCCCGGGTGCGGGCGTCAGCCTGGCGCCGTTCGCCGATGCCTGGCGCCTGGTCGATACGCCGAGCCAGGTGCAGACACTGGATGCCGACGCGCTCGACGAGGACCTCGCCAAGGCCGGCGCGACCGGGGGCGACGATCAGCGCGACGTGCTGGGCGAGTTGGAGATCACCGCGCGGCTGATGATCACCGGCGGCGAGGACAAGGAGGAAGCGCGCATGACGCGCGCCGACCGCAGCCTGATCCGCCAGTGCATCCTCGAGGCCGCTCGGCGCTGCCACTGCGAAGGTGGCGAGAAGCGCACGGTGCTGACCCGCGACGTGCGCGATGCGCTGCGCGAGCGCGGGCACGATCCCAACCTGCCGGAAGCCAGGCGCGGGCGGTTGCTGGAGATGGCCGACGCGATGGACATGTTCTGCCAGGGCGCCGACGGCGAGATGTTCGACCGGCCCGGCACGCCCTGGCCCGAGGCTGACATCACCATCGTGGACCTGGCGACCTTCGCGCGCGAGGGTTACAACGCCCAGCTCTCGATCGCCTACATCTCGCTGATCAACACCGTCAACAACATCGCCGAGCGCGACCAGTTCCTCGGGCGGCCGATCATCAACGTGACCGACGAGGGGCACATCATCACCAGGAACCCGCTGCTCGCGCCCTACGTGGTCAAGATCACCAAGATGTGGCGCAAGTTGGGCGCCTGGTACTGGCTCGCGACACAGAACATCGACGACCTGCCGAAGGCGGCCGAGCCGATGCTCAACATGATCGAGTGGTGGATCTGCCTCTCCATGCCGCCCGACGAGGTGGAGAATATCGCGCGCTTCCGCGAACTGTCGCCGGCACAGAAGGCGCTGATGCTGTCCGCCCGCAAGGAAGCGGGCAAGTTCAGCGAGGGTGTGATCCTTTCGAAGTCGATGGAGGTACTGTTCCGCGCCGTGCCGCCGAGCCTGTATCTGGCGCTCGCACAAACGGAGCCCGAGGAGAAAGCGGAGCGCTACCAGCTCATGCGCCGGTACGGCATCGGCGAACTGGAGGCGGCCTTCATGGTGGCCGAACAGATCGACCGGGCGCGCGGCATCGCGCCGTCCGCATCGACGCTGCCACCGCGGGACCTGATCGCCTCCGGCGAAGCCGAAGGCAAATCCGTACCCGAATCCACCGAAATGCCTGCCGCAGCATGCGTTGAGCTTTCGCTGTCCGAAACCAACCTTGGTCGCCAAATCGAGGGCTTGCTGACTGGCTTGTACGATGTCGGCTTGGCGACGTCATGCGAGGCGAGCAGCGGATTGACTGCCAAGCCCGTCTGGCGGGAACCGCTTGCGCTCGCAGTGCCGGCGCGCTCTCCCCTCCTCGCCTACACGCACGTCCCGTTGCCCGAGGCGAGGCGCTACCCGATGGTGCTATGGGATCCGACTGCCTGCGCGGGCATCCATCTGCAAGTCGATCGCATCCTTCACGACGTGACCGACGCCCCAATCGTGGCCGAGCGCGTCGCGTCCTCGGCCTTGATGATGACGCTCGTGGCTGCGGGCTACGGCACCGGCTTGGCGCCGACCGCACAGATCGTGGCCTATCGCCCACTCGGCGTGTTGATGCGACCACTGGCCGGGCTGTCGCCGCAGTTGATCACCTACCTGCTGCGGCCGAAAGCAGAAGCCAACGACAGCTTGTCTCGGTTCGCCCAGCGCGCCATACGCGTGGGCTCGACACATCTGGGCAATCTGGTCGGGGAGCCATCACCGGATCCGGCCTAGACCCACTCGCTGCGGTACCGTCACCATGCGTACCGGCCTGCGTTTCCCTCAGGGCGCCGGGCGCGGTTCACGTCGCGTTGCAGACCGGGCGGCAGCCACCTTTTCGTCACACAGATCCGCCCAGTCCTGCCACAAGGCCCGCAACTCGTCGCCGAACCGGGCGCGGTTGTAGGCGGCCCGTACACGATCCCCTTCCTTGTGAGCAAGTGCCACCTCGATCACATCCGGCCGGTACTTGCCCGACTCGCTTGCCCATGTGGAAGCCATGGCGCGCAGGCCATGCACTTCCATTACATCGGCGAACCCCCAGCGCTTGCGCCAGTTGGTCAGGGTCATTCGATGCATCGGCTGCGACGGATGCCGGCGGTTTGGAAATACCGGGCCGGCCGCCTTCGGCCTCAACCCACGAAGCAGCGTGACGGCCTGCCGGCTCAGGAAGACGCGATGCGCCTCCCTGCCCTTCATGCGCTCAGCTGGGATGACCCACGTCCCGGTCTCCAGGTCGAACTCTTCCCAACGCGCCGATGACCTCGGACGTACGGCACCAGGTCAGCACCAGCAGTCGCAGCGCCGCCTTGGTCGTCGGATCGGTCTCTGGCGCATCGTCCAGGGTCTTCAGAAACTCACCCAGGTGATTGAGCGGCAGCGCCTTGCGCGGCACCTCGGACCGCTTCGTCGCATTCACCAGCACGCGAGCGCGCGGCGTCGGGTTCGCATCAACCAGTTCCGCATCTTCGGCGTATTCGAAGATCTGCCGGATGTAACCGCGACAGTGGCGCGCGGTCACTGGCGACACCTGGTCAAGCTCGGTGAGCATCGAGTGCAGCTCTTTTCGTGTGATGGAGCCTATCGACTTTGCTCCGATCGTCTGCATGACGTGCTTGTCGAGCATGGCACGACGGTGTTCCACGGTCCGCGGAGCAAGGTTCGTTGCGGTCGCCTGCTGCCACTTCTCGGCGATTGCTCGGAAGGTGTGCTCATCGAAGGCTTGGGCCTCTTCCGCCCGGCGCCTGGCTTCCTGCTCCGCGTAGCTCAGTGGGTGAATGCCGCGCGCCACGAGCCAGCGCGCCGCACGATGGGCGATGCGGGCATGCTCAAGAGAGACATCGGGATAGGCGCCGACCGTGAGGATCTGCTCCTTGCCCCCAAGGCGGTAGCGGTAGCGCCAGACCTTCGCACCCGTCGGCGGGATGTAGAGGGTGAGCCCTCCACCGTCGGCGCACTTGGTGGGTGTCGTGCCCGGCTTCGTGGCGCGCACCCGTGCGGCGCTCAACGCGCAGGTGAAGTCGTCCGAGGTCAGCCGGTTCTCTTCGGACAGGTCGAGCAAGATGGCCAGCGGAGTGTGTGCGGACATGGCGGAATCTCTTCCGTTCTTTACCCACACGAGGACCGGAATGCAATGGACGAACAAAAACGCCCCTGGACAGACCCAAGGGCGTAATTCTTTGTTTTTCAGCTAATTACCGCGAAACACTGGACATCCATGGCTCTCGCTGGACGCCCTCAGACCGGCATGTTCATGATGTCCTGGTAAGCCGTGACCAAGCGGTTGCGCACCTGCACCATCTGCTGGAAGGACAGACTCGCCTTCTGCAGGTTGACCATGACGTCCTGGAGATTGACGTTCGGGTCGCCGGCCGAGAAGTTCTGCGCCATTGCCCTGGCCTCGCCCTGGGCCGCACTGACGTCCTTGAGCGCGTTTCCCAGCACGTCGGCAAAGTTCACGCCACCGGCCGGCGCATCGGCGGGCGATACGGCCTTGCCTTGTGCAGCCTGCGACACCGAGCGCAGTTCGCTCAGCATCTGGTCGATTCCACGGGTATCCATGTGCGTTCCCCAGCCTCAGGGTGTTCGGTGACGTCAGTGTAGCAGAGCAAACGGCATGCCACCGGCTACGATGGCAGCGGCCACGGAGTCGCCTCGGCTCGCTTCAGGCCCTGCAAGCCCCTTGGTCATCCTGTCGACACCCGACAATCAGGCTCAGCAGTCATACCCTTCGGTACGGTACTGCTGCAGCTTGTAGCGCAGGGTGCGCTCCGAAATGCCAAGTTTTTCAACGGTTTTCTTGCGCGAGCCACCCAATTCGCGCAAGGTCGAGAGGATATGTTCGCGCTCCAGATCCTTCATGTTGGCAGGACGCTGGGGCCCGGCCCCGGCAACTGCAAATGCAGGAAGCAGGCCAGCATCTGCAGCTGCCGGCGCGGCCCGCAAGGGCGCCTGGGCCGGCGGCGTCGGGAAGATGGGCGCAATTGCCGACATCGAAGCGGCAGATATTGCCGACACAGCGGCAACATCTGCCGCTCCCGGGTTCCAGTGCGGCAGGCATAGCCTCACCGTTTCCGCACTCACCTCATCCCCTGTGGTGAGGATGAGCACGCGGTGCATCGTATTCTCGAGCTCGCGGACATTACCGGGCCAGCCGTATCGCGGCAGCAAGGCCTCGGCCTCGGGCGAGAACCGCACCAGGCGCTTCAGACGGGCCGCATGGCGTGCAAGGAAGTGGCGTGCGAGCGGAACGATGTCGCCCGGGCGCTCGCGCAGCGCAGGAATCGCAATCGGGAATACGTTGAGACGGTAATAGAGGTCTTCGCGGAAACGCCCGGCAGCGACCTCCGCAGGCATGTTGCGGTTGCTGGTAGCCAGCACGCGGATGTCGAGTTCCACCGGTTTCTTGCCGCCCACGCGCTCGACCTCGCGCTCCTGCAGCACGCGCAACAGCTTGGCCTGCAAGCCCAGTGGCATCTCGGAGATCTCATCGAGCAGGATGGTGCCACCCTGTGCCTGCTCGAACTTGCCCGGCTGGGCGGACTGCGCACCGGTGAACGCGCCCTTCTCGTAGCCGAACAGCGTCGCCTCCAGCAGGTTCTCGGGAATGGCCGCGCAGTTGATGGCGATGAAGGCCTTGCCGGCGCGCGGCGAATGCTCATGGATGTAGCGCGCAAACACCTCCTTGCCGGTCCCCGATTCGCCCGAGAGCATGACCGTAGCGTCGGTCTCGGCGACACGCGCGGCGAGCGCGAGCAGGTTGCGCGTGTGCGGATCCTCGGCGACGGTATCCTCCGCATCGGGCTGCACGGCGGCATAGCGGCGCACGTTCTCGAGCAGCACCTCGGGCTCGAAAGGCTTCATGAGGAAATCGCAGGCGCCGCCGCGCATCGCCGCCACCGCTTTGTCCACGTCGCCGTAGGCAGTCATCAGCAGCACTGGCAGTTGCGGCCAGCGCGCGCGGATCTCATGCAGCAGCTGCAGGCCGTCCATGGGCTGCATGCGCAGATCGGTGACCACGAGGTTGAAATGCCCCTCTTCCAGTGCGGCCAGGGCAGCGGGCCCACCGTCGGCGCCGACGACGCCGTGGTGGGCCATCTCCAGGGTGAAACAGACCGCATCGCGCAGCGCAGCGTCGTCCTCGACGACAAGGATGTTCAGGGTGTCGATCATGTGGGTTCGTCCCCATTCGAAGCGGAGGCCGTGACCAGTGGCACGGTCAGCGTGAATTCGGCGCCCTGCCCAGGGCTGGACCGCAGCGTGATGTCGCCGCCATGGGCGCGCGCAACACCGCGCGCGATCGCCAGCCCAAGGCCCGTGCCCTCGGCGCGTGTCGTGAAGAAGGGCTCGAAGAGACGCTCCTGGAGCTCGGGTGCGACGCCTGCGCCGCCGTCGCGTACGGTGAAGCGCACTGCGGCGCAGCCGATGCCGGACTCTGCCGCGTCGACCTCGACCGCAGCGAAAGCAAGCTGCCCCCCCTGCGGGCAAGCCTGGATGCCATTCTCCAGCAGATTGGTGAGCGCCCCACCCAAGGCCTTGCGGTCGCCCAGCACACGGGCCTGAGGGCAGGCACACGCGCTTTCGAAGCGAAGCTGGCGTGCGCGCGCCAGTGGTTCGAGCGTATGCGTGAGCTCGGTCACCAGTTCGCACACTTCGAAGCGGTGGCGCCCCGTGCTGTCGCCACGGGCGAACAGCAGCATGTCGCGAATCAGGCGCTCAAGGTAACGCAGTCGCTCGAGCGCGCGATCCGCCACATTGATGCGCTGCACCGGATCGAGCTCGGTCTGGCGCAGATTACCCGTGTAGAGCAAGGCGGCGGCCAGCGGTGTGCGCAGTTGGTGCGCCAGGCCGGCGACCATCTCGCCCATCGCCGCGAGACGTTCGTTACGCTCGGCGGTCAGGCGCATGCGGAAGGTATCGGTGATGTCATGTAGCAACACGATGCGCTCCTCGCCCGACTCCAGCTCAGCCTCGGTCATCGCGACGCGGCGCGCTTCGGCTCCGGGGTCGATGCGCGCCCCGCGCAGCAGGTACTCGCCGGGTGTCTCGGTTTCCTCCAGCGCTCGCAAGGCCTCATCCCGCCCGCTACCGGCAAGATCACGACCAAACAGCTCACCAGCCGCACGGTTGGCCTGAACGATGCGCCCCATCCGATCGAGCACGAGAACGCCCGCTGGCAGCGCCCCCATCAATACGGAGAGGCGCTCCGTGAGCTGCCCCACCTGCTCCTGCAGCGCCGCATAGGCCGAGGACAGCTCCTCCGATGCGCGACTGAAGAGCGCGAAGGCTTCGGCAAGCTGGGCGGCGTCGAGTGCAGGTGCAGGCGCCGCCATGCCGCCTGCCGGCGCAGTACTTGCTGCGGCATCGGATGGTGCGATCTGGGCGGGAGTGTGCGCGGAATCCGTTTTCACGAGATGCACTGTAGCGGGGGAGAGCGCTATCTTAGCCGGCAAACAGGCGGCAAAAAATGCCGCTTATCGAATCACGGGACTTGCAGCGGCAGGCGGACAATGCCGCCATCGGAAGAAGCGCACGCGACAGGACAGCCACCATGGCCGCAGCAGACAATACCGCAGAGCTCCCACCAGGCACCGCACCCGCAGCAGCGGATTCCCGGCTGCAGCAGGCAATGCAGAACATCAACGCGCTGTCGCAACGGCAGAAGCTGGCCGCCGCCGCTGCGATCGCGCTTGCAATCGCGCTCGTGGTGGGCGTGCTGCTATGGAACCGGGCGCCCGACTACGCCGTACTTTTCTCCAACCTCGATGAGCGCGACGGTGGCCAGATCATCACCGCCCTGCAGCAGCAGAACGTGCCCTACCGCATGTCGGCCAACGGCAGCGCGATCCTCGTTCCGCAGGCGCAGGTTCACGAGACACGGCTGCGCCTGGCAGCCGAAGGCTTGCCCAAGGGCGGGCTGGCAGGCTTCGAACTGATGGACGGCCAGAAGCTGGGCATCTCGCAGTTCAATGAGCAGGTCAATTTCCAGCGCGCGCTCGAAGGCGAGTTGTCGCGCACCGTGCAGTCGATCGATGCGGTCGCGGGTGCCCGGGTCCACCTGGCAATGCCCAAGCAGACCTCCTTCCTGCGCGACGAACAGCGCCCGACCGCCTCGGTGATGGTCAACATGCGTCCGGGCCGGGTTCTGAGCCAGAACCAGGTCGCCGGCATCGTGCATCTGGTGTCGTCGAGCGTGCCGCGCATGACCGCCGATGGCGTCAAGATCATCGACCAGAATGGCAGCCTGCTCACCGAGCAGGCCGATCCGCTCATGAATGCAGGGCTCAATGCGCGCCAGCTCGAATACGTGCGGGCGATGGAGAAGGCCTTCATCGAGCGCATCGAGAACATCCTGATTCCCATGGTGGGCAAGGACAACTTCCGCGCCCAGGTCGCCGCCGACGTCGACTTCAACCAGGTCGAACAGACTGCAGAGACCTTCAAGCCCAACCCCTCCCCCGACCAGGCCATCCGCAGCCAGCAGACGAGCGAGTCGATCAACCCGCTGCAGGGGCCGCAAGGCGTGCCCGGCGCGCTCACCAACCAGCCCCCGGTGCCGGCCACGGCGCCCCTCACCGCCCCGCCGGTCGCGGGTGGCCCGGGCGGCATCGGCGCGGCAAACGTCAGCAGCAACCGCAGCGCGGTGCTCAACTACGAACTCGACCGCAACATCCAGCACATCAGGCAGGCGGTAGGACAGGTCAAACGCCTGTCGGTGGCCGTCGTCGTCAACAACCGCAACGTCCCGGGCACAGACGGTACGCCGACGAGCGTCCCGCTCACCGATGAAGAGATCGCCCGCATCACCAACCTGGTGCGCGAGGCGGTCGGCTACAACGCCGATCGCGGCGACAGCATCAACGTGGCCAACAGCCCCTTTGCCGACGATGGGGCCGAGCCCGCCTTGCCGCTGTGGAAGGATCCGGAGATCATCGAGCTCGGCAAGGAAGGCCTGAACTGGCTGCTCGTGCTGCTGGTGGTGCTGCTCGCCTACTTCGGCGTGATCCGCCCCCTGCTGCGCACCGTGCTGCCGCCACCGCCGGCACCCGAGTCCGCCGCAGGCGAGGAAGGAGAGGCGGCCCTCGGCGAGGACGAGGAAGGCGTGCGGGTCACGCTGTCGGGCGAAGCCGAAGAGACCTTCGAGGAGCGTCTCGAGCGCATCCGCCAGCTCGCCCGCGACGACCCGAAGACCATGGCCAATCTGCTCAAGAGCTGGATGGGCACGAATGAGGAGGCGCGCAAGTGACCACGCCTGAAGAAGGCCTAGAGAAGGCCGCCATGCTGCTGCTCACCCTCGGCCCTGATGCAGCCGCAGAAGTGCTGCGCCAGCTCGGCCCGCGCGAGGTGCAGAAGCTCAGCCTGAAGATGGCCGAAATGCCCGGCCACACGCGCGAACGCGTGCTCCCCCTGCTCGACGAGGTGGACGCGCACTTCGGCAAGGGCGCGATGATCCAGCCCGACGAAGCCCAGTTGCGCGAGATGCTTACCAAGGCGCTCGGCGACGAACGCGCCGGACATCTCCTCGCACGCATGATGAGCGGCTCGGACACGGCGGGCATCGAAAGCCTGAAATGGATGGACGCAGCGACAGCCGCCGACCTGATCAAGAACGAGCACCCGCAGATCATCGCCACCATCCTCGTTCACCTGGAGTACGACCAGGCGGGTGAGATCCTCAAGCACTTCAACGACCGCCTGCGCAACGACGTGGTGCTGCGCATCGCCACCCTCGACGGTGTGCAACCCTCGGCGCTCAAGGAGCTCAACGATGCGCTGACGCGAATGCTTTCGGGCGCGTCCAGCGTCAAGAAGGCGGCAATGGGCGGCATACGCCATGCGGCCGAGATCCTCAACTTCGTCGGATCGACGCACGAGACGGCGGTCATCGACAACGTTCGCGAATACGACCCGGACCTGGCACAGAAGATTCTCGACGAGATGTTCGTATTCGAGAACCTGCTCGACATCGACGACCGCGGCATCCAGACCCTGCTGCGCGAAGTCCAGTCCGACTCGCTCATCATCGCGCTCAAGGGGGCACAGCCTGACCTGCGCGAAAAGGTCTTCAAGAACATGTCGAGCCGAGCGGCCGAGATGCTGCGCGAAGACCTCGAAACCCGCGGCCCGGTGCGCTTGTCCGAGGTCGAGGCCGAGCAGAAGGAGATCCTCAAGATCGTCCGCCGCCTGGCCGAGGAAGGCCAGATCATGCTCGGCGGCAAGGGCGGAGACGATGGCTTCGTCTGATCCGCGCACGAGCGCTGAGCCCCGGGAAGCGGCATGAGCATCTCCCGCCACCAGGCCGTTGGCGCCTACAGGCGCTGGACGCCCGCCGACTTCGACGCCAAGGCCGATGGCGCCAGGGGCGATGACGCCGAGGCGCAGGCCGCCAGCGCACTCGACGCCCCTGCGCCCCCGCCGCCTCCACCGTCGCCGGCCGCCGCACCAGAAGTGCCGCAACTGCCGCCGGACTTCCGCCTGCCCACGGCGGAGGAGATCGAGCGCATGCACGAGGAAGTACGCCGGGCCGGCTTCGAGGAGGGCCGGCGAGAAGGTTTGGCCGAAGGCCTGGAGGCCGGACGCAGGCAGGGCTACGAGGAAGGCCACGCACTGGCAGCGGCGGAAGCGGCCCGGGTCGCACAGCTGGTGGCCGGGCTCGAGGACGCCATGCAGACCCTCGATGCCGAGGTCGCCGAAGAGGTCATGGCGCTCGCCATCGAAATGGCGCGGCGTATCGTCCGGGTCACCCTCGAACACCACCCCGAAAGCATACTCGACACCGTCCGCGAAGCCTTGCTCCAACTGCCCCAGGGACATGCGCAGATCCATCTCCACCCCGAGGACCTGGATCTCGTGCGCAGGAATGCAGGCGACCAGTTCGCGCACGGCGGACACCGCCTGCACGAGGACCTGCGCCTTCAGCGCGGAGAATGTCGTGTCGAAGGCCAGGGCACGCTGGTGGACGCGACCCTGCAGACACGCTGGCGGCGTGTGCTCGAGTCGATAGGCCACGAGAAAGCGGCGTGGGCAACGACAGACACCGCCGGGCTGGCAGCAGACGACGCGGACGGGGCACCGCAGCCCCCCCTTCAGCCCGAGCCCGACGACGGCAACTCGACCGCCCTTCCCCCGCCGGATGACGACGACGGGGTGCAACGACCGCGCGCAACTGGCACGGAGTCACCCGGCGCATGAACCCGCACACAGCCCTGTGGCGCAGCTTCCTCGCCGACGGTCGTCGCCTGGTGGAAGACTGCAGCCCGCTCGAGACATCCGGCCGTCTCACGCGCATCAACGGCCTGGTCATGGAGGCCGCCGGCATCAAGCTGCCGCTGGGCGCCGGTTGCCGCATCCTGGTACCGGGAGGCGGTTCGGTCGACGCAGAGGTCGTGGGGTTCAACGGCGACAAGTTGTACATGATGCCGACCGACGACGTCTTCGGTCTCGCTCCGGGGGCGAGGGTACTGCCGATCGAGGTCGGCGTACCGCGCCTCGTGCCCGGGCGGCGCATCGGGCCGCGCCGGCGCGCCGCCGACCGCGCCAAGCACCTGCCAGTCGGCGAC
>NZ_AMXB01000014.1:0-105098 GCF_000310125.2 Thauera sp. 27 | reverse complement strand
ACGAAGGCGCGCAGCGCGGCGGGCGAGGGGGCCTGGCCGGTGCCGGCGATCCAGTCGTCGGCGCGGGCGAAGCCGCTGGCGTCGGCGCGGCGCAGCAGGGCGGTGCACATCGCGGTGTCGGTCCACAGCGCAGCCTCGCCCACGAAGGAGGGGATGAGCGGCAGGCGGGGGCGCAGGTGGCGGCCGTGGGCTGCGGTCTCGGCGGCGAGCGCGTCGATCTGCGGCCAGGCTGCTTCCGGGTTCACGTGATCGAGCGTGACCGGCGAGATGCCGCCCCAGTCATTGACGCCGGCGCGCAGCAGCGGGCCGAGCTCGCCAGGCCGCAGGTTGGGCGGCGCCTGGATCGACATGCGGGCGCCGAAGATCAGGCGTGCCATCGCGATCGTCCAGGTGTGATCGTCCAGACCGGGCTCGTCCGCCCCTGCCATCACGGTCCCCGGCTTGGCGCGGAAGTTCTGCACGATGATCTCCTGCAGGTGCCCATGCGCCGCGTGCACCTCGCGCAGGTCGAGCAGGGCGTCGACGCGTTCGCGCCGCGTCTCGCCGATGCCGATCAGGATGCCGGTGGTCATCGGCACCGCCTGTTCGCCGGCCAGGCGCAAGGTTTCAAGGCGAACGTCGGGGTGCTTGTCCACGCACTTCCAGTGCGGGCCGCCGCGTTCGCACAGGCGGGTGGAGGACGACTCCAGCATGATGCCCATCGACGCCGACAGCGGGCGCAGCAGGGCGATCTCTTCGGCGCTCATGGTGCCGGGGTTTACATGCGGCAGCAGCCCGGTCTCGCGATGCACCAGCGCGGCCATCTCCGCCAGGTATTCGATGGTCGAGCCGTGGCCGAGCGCGGCGAGGGCGTCGCGTGCTGCCTGGTAGCGCGACTCGGGGCGTTCGCCGAGGGTGAACAAGGCCTCGTGGCAGCCTGCCGCCGCGCCGGCGCGGGCGATGGCCAGCACCTCGTCTGCGCTCAGGTAGGCGCTCGGCACCGACTTGGGCGTGGTGGCGAAGGTGCAGTAGCCGCAGGTGTTGCGACACAGCCGGGTGAGCGGGATGAAGACCTTGCGCGAGTAGCCTACGCGGGTGCCGTGGCCGGCCACGGTCAGGGCTTCGGCGGTCTGCAGCAGCTCGGCGTGCGATGCGTGCTCGGCCAGCAGGTGGATGTCTTCGGGCGACAGCGTGTGTCCTGCCCGCGCGCGGGCGAGTCGGCTCAGAGCGAGGTCGTGCATGGCGAGGTTGTGCATGGCGTCAGGCTCCAGCGGGAGGGCTTGAGGGAAACGCCCGCTGCCGGCAGCAGGCAGGCGAGATCGGCGGGCGTGTCGATGTCGATGGCGAGGCCGTTCAATGCGGGCAGGGCCGGGGTGATGCGACGGATGCGTGCTTCCGCCAGGTGGTGCGACAGGCTGTTCGTGCCAAAGCGGAAGGGGAAGTCCAGCCTGTCCGCGATGAACAGCGCGTTGGTGCCGGTGCCGTGGCGGTCGGACGCCAGCGCCAGTCCCTGTCGCCGTCCGGCGCGGACGAAGCGGTCGATCTCGCTCGCTCGCACCAGAGGCAGGTCGGCGTGGATGACGAGCAGCGAGCTCGCACCGTGGTCCCGCAGCCTGTCGGCGGCCGTGCTCAGGGCCGGGTTCAACCCCTGGCCGAGGTCGGGCAGGGCCAGCACGCCGGCGGGGATCCGCTCGGGTTCGCTGCTGACGATGGCGACATGGTCGATCTCCTGCGCATCCGCAAGGGCCGACAGCACGGTGTCGAGCATCGTCTGCACCAGTCCGGCGCGGGCGGCTTCGTCGAGCATGCCGGCCAGCCGCATCTTGCCGAGGCGGCGTGCCTTGAGCGGCACCACGGCCCAGCAGCTCATGGCCGCGCTCCCGTCGAGGCGGCAGCACACCCGGCGCGCTGCGTGGCAGGCGTTGTGGCCAGGGTTGCGAGGGGAGTGGAGTGTCGTGTCTGCATGGTCTTGGTGCTGTCCTTGGCAAAATTGAAACACCTCAGATACGACGACGGCTACTCGCTTTGGCGTGCTGGCGGCCTGTCAGGGAGAAGCAAAAAGCGCAATCAAAACAAGCTTGTGCTGGCTTCCTTTGGATGCAATTCGGCTAAAGCTGAAAAAGCTCGGTTTTTCGGGCGAACGATTGCGTCAATGGGATGGAACGCGATTCGCTCAGGGCTTGTGGTGCAGCGCGGCCGCGAAGGCCAGCGTCTCTCGTGCAACGCGGACGCGGTCGGCCGGGCTCAGCATCAGTGTGTCGGTGACATGGACGGGCAGCGCCATGCGCTCGCGCAGGTGGGCATCGCGCGCATCCAGCACGAAGCCGTCGAGCAGGTCGCCGTAGTGGCGGACGATTTCGTCTGCGCTTACCGGAACGCCCAGCTCGGTCATGATCTTCGCCGTCGGCCCCTTCACCGCAGCGCCGCCGACCAAGGGCGAAACCGCAACGATCGGCACGCCGCGTGCACGCAGCAGCGCACGCAGGCCGGGCACGGCCAGAATGGGAGCGATGCTCAGGTAGGGGTTGGAAGGGCAGATCACGATGGCGCCCAGTGCCTCGTCGGCGAGCGCGCGTTCCAGCGTGGCGCAGGGCCGCGTGTCGGGTGCGAACACGAATTCGACCGCACGCGTCACCGGGCGGCATTGCTGGCGCACGAAATAGTCCTGGAAGTCGAACGTGCCTTCATCCGTCTGCACGCGGGTGCGCAGCGCCTGGTCGGACATCGGCACGATGTCGGCGTCGATGCCGAGGCGGCGCGCGAAGTCGGCAACGATGGCCGACAGCGGCTCGCCGGCCGCCAGCCGGCGGGTGCGCTCGACGTGGGTGGCGAGATCGCCGTCGCCGAGGCGGAACCAGGTCTCGCCGCCCAGGCGGGCCAGCGCGTCCATGAAGGTCCAGGTCTCGTCGCGCCGGCCCCAGCCGGTCTCGGGGTTGGCGAGGTCGGCGAGCGTGTATAGCGCGGTGTCGATGTCGGGCGAAACGTGCAGGCCCAGGTGGGTGAAGTCGTCGCCGGTATTGACTGCGACGGTGAGCCGGCCGCGGCCGGCCGCGTGCAGCAGGCCGTCGGCGAGCTTGGCGCCACCGACGCCGCCGCTCAGGGCGAGGATGCTGGGTGCGCTCATTGGAACAGGTCCGTGTCGATCGGGCGCACCAGCGCCCGGCAATCCGTCTCGGGCGCGGCCGGCATGAAGCCGCTGGCGACCACCACCGGCATGCCTTCGTCGCCTTCGCCCATCACCACCGCGGCGCCGGCGGCCACCGCGTCGGCAAACGCGGTCTGGGTGATCTGCAGGGTGCGGCCGTGGCGGTCGGTGTCGCCGCGGCGGTCGATCAGCGCCGGAATGCCGGCCGAACCCAGCGCCACATTCACTACGCCGTTGCGCCACGGGCGGCCGAAGCTGTCGCTGACGATCACGCCCACCGCCTGCCCGGTGGCCAGGCGCAAGGCCTCGCGCAGCGCGGCGGCCGAGGCGTCGGGGTCGAGCGGCAGCAGCAGGGCGCGTTCGCGGCCCACCTCGTCCGGCACGTTGGACATGTCGATGCCGGCGTTGGCCATCACGTAACCCAGGCGGTGACGCACGATCAGTACCCCCGGTACCGCGCGCAGCACGCGGGTGGACTCGGACAGCGTGAGCTCGACCAGGCGTGCATCCTTGCCCGTGATGTCGGCGAGCTCCTGTGCCTTGGCGGAAGGGACGATCTCATCGAGCCAGGCGAAGCGGCCTTCCGACTTCGACACGATCTTCTGCGCCACCACAACGATGCTGTCGTGGCCCAGCGCACTGCCATTCGCCGCCAGCGCCGTCACGATCATCGGTGCCAGCGCGTCGCCGGGCCGGACCTCGGGGATGCCGGCAAGCGCTTCGAAACACAGCCGGCGTCCCATGGCCGGCTCCTCAGGCGTCGGTGTTCATGTCGAGCTCGCCGGTGATGCACAGGCCGGCGCCGTCGACACGATAGGTCTTGTTGAGAAAGATCAGCACCGAGGTCATCGCCTCGGCCGCTGCGGAGTTGGCCAGGGCGCCGCCGTGCAGCCCGCGCAGGCCGGCGGCATCGGCCAGCGCGACCACCTGGGCGCGGTCGGCCTTGTCGTCGCCGAACACGAGCACGTCGCAGGCGATGTCCTCATCGGTCGCCAGCTTGTGCGCGGCCACGTTGTGGAAGGCGGAGACCACGCGGGCGGCTTCGCCCAGCGTGTGCTGGGCGCGCAGTGCGGCGCAGCCCTCGGGCGGCAGCTGTACGCGCATCACCTTGGGCGGCATCAGCGGCACCGTGGTATCCACCACCAGCTTGCCGGCCGCCGCGGCGCGGATCTCCTCCAGCGTGGCCACCTGCGATGCAAAGGGCACGCTGACCACGATCAGGTCGGCGCGGGCGGCGACGTCTGCATTGAGCCCCGAGCCGACCGCGGCGCCGGTCTCCGCAGCCAGCGCAGCCGCCGCTTCGCGCGCCTTGCCGGCGTCACGCGAGCCGATCTCGACGCGCAGCCCCGCCTTTGCCCAGCGGCGCGCAAGCGCGGCGCCCAGCTTGCCGGTGCCGCCGATGACGCCAATTGTTGTTGTGTTGTCGATGACCATCTAACTGTCTCCATGGGGTAGGCGCAACGCCCGGCGCTGCGGGCGCATGCGGTGCCAACCACGCTACGAGAGTTGATGGTCGGGGAGCATCGTCCGATCGGACGACATGCTGGCGGGGCCGATGCTCTGCGGGCTGAGGTCGTGGTGCCACCCCAGCCCGCAATCCACTTGCGAGTCCATGGTGCTCGTCTATGTTGAATCCATGACATGACGACGGACTCATATGGGAGGTGCAGGGCGCGTTATGGAGAAGCCTGACTATGTCTACAAGTACCAATCTGCACCTCGAGTCGCGCAGATCGTGCGTGATCTCGCGTTCTACTTTGCCCCTGTTTCGCAGTTGAATGACCTGTACGAGTTTCGTGTCCGTTCGCTCTACACCGAGGTGCCCGAGAGCAAGTACCGCGTGCTTGCAAAGCAACTGGTTCACGAGCGCTGGTTCGATTCCGTGCAGGAGGCGGTCGAGGCAATAAAGAGCGGCGATCTGGAGAGTCAGGCGACAGAGACTTACGCGTATTTCATTCAGCAGCTTAACGCAATGCTTTCTAGTGTCATGCGGCACTCGGGCGTAACCTGCTTCTCGCAGTATCGAAACAATCAAAGGATGTGGGGAACGTACGGAGCCAATCACACAGG
Organism: Thauera sp. 27; assembly: GCF_000310125.2. Lineage (NCBI taxonomy): Bacteria > Pseudomonadati > Pseudomonadota > Betaproteobacteria > Rhodocyclales > Zoogloeaceae > Thauera > Thauera sp. 27. Next base: position 99,904 of record NZ_AMXB01000014.1, on the reverse strand, counting down.
CGCGGTTATAGAGTTCTCGACATCAACGGACAGGTCCGGGTTTTCCTCCTATCTCATGCCAGTGTTGTATGTCGAGAAGCGCCTGGAGTTGTGTCCATCGGAATTCCTCACTGATTCGCTCACTCTCGACCAGTGGCTTTGTGGTGCCCTGTGCTGCATCAAGCACTGGCACTGGCGCGACGAGGGAGAGTGGAGGCTACTCCTCTTGGCGGATAGTGAGCAGGCTACAGAAGCGCGGATTGTTCCATTCGAACGAAGCGCGATAACCAGGGTGTTCCTGGGGCCGAGAATCTCCGAGGAAGATGAATACTGCATTCGTGACCTTGCGGCCCGCTGCACACCGGAGATTCCCGTCTTCAAGCGCAAGGTGGATGCTGAAGAAGCCAAGGAGGAACCTGTCGGCTTCGAGCGGATTCACTCGTTCGAGCAGCTCAAGTATTGGGCTGACCGATGCTCGCGCTCCTGAATATGATGGCTATTGATCAGTTGAAAAAACCGGCACGCTCGCACCGCCACTGAGCGTAAGGCCGGCCGCTGTGAGGTCGAACGTTGGCACATGATCGAGATCATCACGGATTGCCGGAGTTGGCCGGGCGCTGCCGGCCCGAGCGTAGAATCGGCAGCATTACCGCCAGATCGGCTCAGTTCGACAAGGCTTATCCCTCGCGGCAGGCGCCCGCACACTGAACGGCGCTTGCGGCGCGAGGGATAAACCCTATTCGTTGGGTGTCTCTACTCTTAATCACCTTTGGAACTCTTGAGAATGAATGGCGCATACGTCGTTGGTCACATCACGGTGAAGAACCACGAAATGTGGGCGGAATATCGAAGCAAAGTCCCTGGGACATTAACTCCTTGGGGAGGCGAACTTGTCTTTCGTGGCAAACAATTGGCTGCCCTTGCTGGCGATAACCCACATCCAGATATCGTCGTCATCCGTTTTCCAACCGTCACCGCTTTGAATAGTTGGTTTTCGTCGGCTGCGTATCAGTCACTCATCCCGCTTCGGCAGGAGGCAGCGGAAATGGTCTTGCTGTCGTATGAGGCTTAGTTTGCTCCCTCCACCGGAAGCCCGGATACGCGCTCCTTACCTCCAACGTTGAATGCGTGGAATTTCGAGCGCAACTAAGGCGAAGTCAGCCCAGGAGGTCGCCGATGACCCTGTTCAAGTATCGCAAGCCTCAAGGCTACATACCGCCTGTTGGACACCAGGAACTTCTGGCCCGCTACGCGAGAGGAGAGCGCTACTTCGAGCACGCTTCACTCCGCCATGCGTTCCTGAGCGGCAGAACACTGAGCAATGTGAACCTTGCCCACGCCGACCTTAGCGATGCGTATTTGGACAATGCAGCGCTGGATGGAGTCGACCTGACGAGTGCGGTTTGCATCAACGCCAACTTTTCTAAGGCGGCTCTGTATCAGTGCTGTTTTTCCCATGCGGACCTGCGGGGTGCCATCTGGTACATGACGCGTCTCAGGCACGTGAGCTTCTTCGCTGCGCAGCTTGACGCGGCACAGTTTCTGGAATGCCTGCAATGGTCCGACGACGACGAGCGCCTCGGGCTCATGCCCCACCTTGCGACCAAGCGAACGTGTTTTGTCAGCTATGCCTCGTCAGACGATGCACTCGCAGGACGTGTCGCCAGGGTCCTTCAGCGTGCCAACATCCCGCACTGGCTCATGCCCTTCGCCAGTTGGTTCGGTCGCGATTCCCTCATTGGCGATCGGGCCGTTGCTGATCAGTTGCGGCGCAGCATCGGTATGTGCGATGTCTTCATCGTCGCCCTCTCGCCGGGCGCCTTGGAGAGCCGGTGGGTGCAGTTCGAGATCGATGCGGCGACGAAGCTTCATCGGTCGGTAGGCAGACCGCAGCTTATCGCGCTGATAGGCCACTCCGTGACTGGCACGGCCGCAGCACTCCGGGACTTCGAACTCATCGACTGTGTCGGCGAGCACGAAGCGGCCGGTTTGGGGCGCGTCGTTGCGCTAATGTGCTAACCGCAGGTTCGGGCCCTTCACTGAGTTAAAAAAGCTAGACGTTAAGCAGATTCACTCGGCTCACTGAACGATATCGCGCAGATTACGGGCACACGAAGTACGGTCACCCGTGTGGCCGCCCGCTCCCGGAACGGGTTGATACACGGGGACACCGATGGAGCTTCGGGGTGTTCCGCCGCCTGGTGACGGGCCAATGCGGGGGACGAGTGCGGAGGCCGGCACGCTGAGGACCGCGTGCCGGCGCCGTGTGGTGGGGCCTTACGCGCCCGCAGCCAGGGTTGGATAGTCGGTGTAGCCCCGCGGTCCCGGGGTGTAGAAGGTCGCGGGGTCGGGTGCGTTGAGCGCGGCCTTGCGACGGATGCGCTCGGGCAGGTCGGGGTTGGCGAGGAAGGCGGTGCCGAAGGCGACTGCGTCGAGATTGCCGGCGGCGATCGCGGCCTCGGCTTCGTCGGCGCTGTAGCCCATGTTGCCGATCAGCACGCCGCGGAACATCGCCCGCGCCGGCGTCATCACGTCGCCGTGCTGCTTGCCGAAGAAGTCGCCGCGCATCAGGTGCAGGTAGGCGAGGCGGTAGTCGTTGAGGCAGCCGGCGAGCCACTCGATGAGGCCGAGCGGGTCGCTGTCGGCCATGTCGTTATAGCTGTTGAGCGGAGACAGGCGCACACCAACGCGACCGCTGCCCCACACCGTGCACACCGCCTCGATGACCTCGAACAGCAGGCGGGCGCGGTGTTCGCGCGGGCCGCCGTAGGGGCCGCTGCGCTTGTTGCTGCCGTCGCGCAGGAATTCGTCGAGCAGGTAGCCGTTGGCGCCGTGCACCTCGACGCCGTCGAAACCGGCGGCGCGCGCGTTCTCGGCGGCACGTGCGAAGCCGGCGACGATGGCCGGCAGCTCGTCGTCGCGCAGCTCACGCGGCACCACGTAGGGCTGCTTGCCCTCGGGCGTATGGACCTCGTCGCCGGTGATTGCGAGCGCGCTAGGCGCCACTGGCTGGCGGCCGTCGTTGAGCAGCGGGTGGCAGGCGCGGCCGCCGTGCCAGATCTGCAGCACGATGCGTCCGCCGGCGGCATGCACCGCGTCGGTGACCTTCTTCCAGCCCGCGACCTGGGCTTCGGAGTGGATGCCGGGCTCGCGCCAGAAAGCGGAGTTGCCTTCCATCGCCATCGTCGCCTCGGCGATCAGCAGGCCGGCGCTGGCGCGCTGGGCGTAATGGGTGGCCATCAGTTCGCCGGGTACGTGGCCGTCCTCGGCGCGGCAGCGTGTCAGCGGTGCCATCAGGATGCGGTTCGGCAGGAGGAGGTCGCCGGCCTGGAGCGGGGTGAACAGATCGGTCATGAGAGAACGGTCCTCGGTTGATAAGGGTGAATGAGGATGATGGATTGCATGGACCCGGGGCCGCGCAGTGTGCGAGGCTGTAGGCCCATCATTGAAGGCCCCGTCAGGCGTACTGGGGCGATCGGGCCCATACTTTCCGTGTATCTGCGCGACCCGGATGGAAATCTCATAGAGGTCTCCGAGCAGATTAGCGCCTAGCGCGACAGATCGCCGCTGCCTTGCGCGTCACCCATGCAGCGCAAGCGCCTCATCCGATCTCGGCCAGAAAGCGTACGCGCGCGCTTTCCAGTTCCAGCCGTCCGGCGTCGTCCACAAGCCGCAGCGCTGCGCGGTGATAGGTCTCGAACGCAGCCCTGACCTTTACGGAATCCAGCGCGGGGGTGGGTTCCTCTTCTGCCTCGGTGGCCCATGCTTCGCCTGGGATGGGCTGGAGCGTTGCGTGCTTGGGGATGAAGTCCACCCCGCCGCCGTCCGCTGCGGCGGTCATCGGGCCGACCTTGGTGTAGTTGCGGCCTTTCCAGTGGAAGCGGGCGCCGGGCGGGAGCTTGTCGATCTTCATCGGTCTGCGCAGCGGAGGTGTCGGGGCGCACAGTCTATTGGAAGTGCGCCGCCGCTTGGGCGTTCAGGGCTGCGGCCGAGGCTTGATCGCGATGCGCAGGTGCTGGCTGAGGTCGCCGGTGAAGTCCAGCTGGCGGTAGTCGCGCTCGACGAAACACCACTCGCCGTCGATACGGGCGAAGCGGTCGTGGTAGCGGCCGCTGGCGATGATCTGCAGCGGCAAGGCGTCGGTGGCCTGCATCACGGTGAAGCAGGAGCGGGCCTGTGCGGTGCCGGCCGCTTCGTCGATGTCGAGGATGGGGTTGGTGACGAGGTGGCGGGTGCGGGGGGTGCCGCAGGGGTGGATGACGAGGATCTTGCGCCACAGGGCGAGCAGGCCGTCGGCGTCGAGCGGGCCGGCAGCGCCGGTCTCGATGCGGGCGTGGCGGAAGAGGGCGGCGGCGTCCTCGAGGCGGCCTTCGTCGATGGCTTCGGCGTAGCGGTAGAGGAGGTTGCAGATTGCGGTGGCGGCGGTGCTCATCGTGTGCTCCCGTGGGGGCGTCGCCCCTGCGTGGGGTGGGCGGAAACGAAAAAAACCGGGCGGCGGCATGTGCACCGCGCGCCCGGCCCAGGGACGATGGTGAGGCTCAGGCCGACAGCCCGGCGAGCATGCCGGACTTGACGGCACCCTCGATGTAGCCGATCTGCGCGCCGTCGCCGACCGCGCTGACCGGCACGCCGGCCGCTTCGAGCGCACGTGCCAGACTGTCGTCCGGGCGGGCGCCGACGGCGAGCACGACCGAATCGGCCGCCAGGGTGTGTTGCTGCCCCTCGGCGTCGGTGTAGCGCAGCGCCTTCTTGTCGATCGCGTCGACCTTCACCTTGGTGTGCAGCGCCACGCCATGCTGGCGCAGGGTGTCCAGCACCCGCCAGCGGCGCACGATCGACAGCTCGCGGCCCAGGCTGGGGCCTTCTTCCAGCACCACGACCTCGCGGCCGCGATCGACCAGGAACTCGGCCAGTTCGACGCCGACCAGGCCGCCGCCGATGATGGCGACCTTCTTGCCAAGCGGCATCCACACCCGCGACAGGTTCTGGATGGCGTCGGTGCTGTCGGTGACGCCGACGAGGCTGCCGGCCTTCATCAGCGTGCGCTGGGTGAAGGACAGCTTGCGTTTGGCGATCTCGTCCGCGCGGTCATCGGTCATCAGCCGGCGCAACTCGTCGCCCGACCACACGTGGTCCATGTCGGCACCCGGAATCGGCGGCGCATTGCGCTCGGCGCCGGTGGCGACGATGACTGCGGTGGCGCCGAGCTGGCGGACGAGCTCGGGGGTGGCGACGGTGTCGAGGCGGACGTCGATGTGCAGCTTCTTCATCTGCGTCGTCAGGTAGTCGAGCAGGGCGCCGTTCTCGGCGTAGGCCAGTGCGGCGAAGAACAGCGTGCCGCCCAGCCGGCCACTGCGCTCTACCAGGGTGACCTTGTGACCGCGCAGCGCAGCGGCACGCGCCGCCTCCATGCCGGCCGGGCCACCGCCGACGACGAGCACGTGGCCCGGTTTGACGGCCGGCACCAGGCGGATCTCGGCCTCGTGGCCGGTCATCGGGTTGACCGCGCATTTGACGCGCTGGTTGACGAAGATCTGGCTGACACAGGCGTAGCAGTAGATGCAGGGCCGGATGTCCTCGGGGCGGTTCTCGATCAGCTTGTTGGGCAGTTCGGGGTCGGCGAGCATCTTGCGCGCCATGGCGACGAAGTCGCACTGGCCGGCGGCGATGGCGTTGTCGGCGACCTCGGGCTCGAGGCGGCCAACGGCGATCACCGGGACCTTCACCGCTTCCTTGATCTCGGCTGCCCACAGCAGGAAGCCGGCCTTCTGCTGCACCAGCGGCGCCTCGGTGAAGGCCACGCCGGTGCTGGTGTTGGCGTAGGCCGACACGCTCACTGCGTCGCAGCCGGCCTGTTCGGCCATGCGCGCGAAGACCTTCGCTTCTTCCAGCGTGATGCCGCCCTCGGTGCGCAGCTCATAGGCGTCCAGGCGCAGCCACACCGGGTAGTCGGCACCGACGCGAGCGCGCACGCCGGCGATCACTTCGCGCAGGAAGCGGCCACGGTTCTCGATCGAGCCGCCGTATTCGTCGTCGCGCCTGTTGTAGTAGCCCGACAGGAAGCCGGCAATGATGTAGTTGTGTGCGGCGTGCAGTTCGACGCCGTCGAAGCCGGCACGCTGGGCGCGTTCGGCCGCGGCGGCGAACCATTCGATCATCTGCGCGATGTCGGCCTGCTCCATCACGCGGATCTTCACGCCGGCCTTCTCGCGGCCCTTCGACGAGCTGATGAAGGCGCCGAGCTCCTCCTGCGTCAGCGCGGCGAACATGTCGGTCTTGACCGCCGGCGGCATGGACGGCACCCACAGCTCGCGGCCCTCGGCGAGGTCGCGCACCGAGTTCTTGCCGGCGTGCTGCAGCTGGGCGGCGATCTTCGCGCCGTGCTTGTGCACGCGGTCGACGATGCCCTTGAGCCCGGGGATGAACTTGTCGTCCGAGAGGCCCACCTGGTAGGGCTCGGCGGTGCCGTGCGGATAGGCGATGGCGACCACGCCCATGGTCAGCAGGCCGGCGCCGCCCGCGGCGCGCGCTTCGTAATAGGCCTGGATGCGTTCGCCGCAGGTGCCATCGGCCTCGGCGAAGTTCGAACCCATCGGTGCCATCACGATGCGGTTGCGCACTTCCATGTTGCCGATGCGGCCGGGCTGCAGCAGGTTGTCGAAGGCTCCCATGGCGTGGCTTACCCCTTGGTCAGGAAATCGATGCAGCTGCGGTTGAACAGCTCACGGTGCTCAACCTGCACCCAGTGGCCGCACTGGTTGAGCAGGATCATGCGCGCGTTGGGCGCGTTCTCGATCACCTTCAGCGCGCCGGTGTGCGGGTTGAACTTGTCGTCCGTGCCCCAGAAGCCGAAGATCGGCGCCTTGATCTCGTGCAGGCGCGTGGTCATGTTCGGGACCATCATGGTCGAGAACAGGTTGGCCGGCTGCGACGGGGCGATGGCCGCGCGCTCGTTGATGATGCTGTCGTCGAGCAGGCTGGGGTCGAACACCTGCAGGCTCATCACATGGCGCATCTCGACCGGGCCCATCGGGCCCTTGGCAAAGGTTTCCACCATGCGCACGATGCCTTCCATCCTGAAGTAGGTCTCGCGCTCCTCGACGCCGCCGGGCGCCATCAGGATCAGGCGCTCGACCGTGTCCGGGTGGGCCAGCGCCTGGCCGAGCGCGATCGCGCCGCCCAGCGAGTTGCCGAGCAGGGTGCATTTCGCCACGCCGATCTTGCCCAGGAAAGCGTTCAGGCAGGTGACGAAGAACGCCAGGTTGTACTGCACGTCTGCGGGCTTGTCCGAGCGCCCGAAGCCGGGCAGGTCGAGCACGATGTTGCGGAAGCCGGCCTCGGCAAAGGCCGGGTAGTTGCCCTTGAAGTTGCTGTAGCCGCTCGCACCCGGGCCGCTGCCGTGCAGCCACACCACCACCGGCCCCTGGCCGACATCGAGATAGTGCAGGCGCAGTCCGTTGTCGAGCTCGGCGAACTGGTCGAGGGGGATGGGCAGATCGGATGATGGGGTCATTCGCGGGTCTCCGGGGGCTGGGTTGTCTTGTTGAGGGTCAGGCGCGCGCGACTGCGGCGTTGGCCGGCGGCGGCGTGGTGGCCTGGAGTTTGCGGCGATAGCGCGGCAGGGCGGCGAGCAGGCAGGCCGCGGTGAGCAGGTACAGCAGGACCGACGCCGCCAGTGCGTAGCGCAGCGCCTCCTGGCCGAGGCTGGGGTTCATCAGGTCGCTCAGGCCGCCGACGATGATCGGACCCAGGCCGACGCCCAGCAGCGTCATCGCCATGACGAAGATGGCCGTGGCCTGTGCCAGGCGGTGCGGCGGGAAGAGGTGGCTGATCGCGCCGAAGCAGGGCACCGACCACCAGATCGCCGTGAAGCAGAAGCCCAGGTAGAACAGGTAGGCCTCGGGGATGGGGAGCGAGCCGATGTGGAAGGCAACGCCCGCCGGCCAGAGGTAGAAGGCCAGCCCGAGGGGGACGGTGATCACGCAGGCAATGATGGGAATGATCAACTGCCAGCCCGGGTCCTTGGCGACCATGCGGTCGGTGATGGCGCCGCACATCAGCGTGGCGATGGTGGAGGCGACGCCGCCGCCGATGCCGACGAGCAGGCCGGCCTGCTGCATGGTCAGGCCGTGCGAGCGGATCAGGAAGCTCGGGTTCCACGTCCCGATGGCGTAGCCCATGACGGCGGCGAGCGTGCCGGCGGCCACCACGAGCATGAAGGCGGGGGTCTCGAACAACGCGCGCAGCGTGCTGCGCCAGTTCTCGTCCTGCGCGCCGGCTGCGCTCCTCGCGGGTGCGGCGATGCGCGGGCTGCGCACGGTGAGCAGGAAGATCAGGCCGATGAGCACGCCCGGTGCGCCGATGACCAGGAAGGCGGTGCGCCAGCCGTAGGTTTCGGCGATCCAGCCGCCCAGGCCCAGGCCGAACACTGCACCGAGGCTGGGGCCCATGAGGAACACCGAGAGGGCGCGGGAGCGCTGTTCGGGCGGGTAGAGCTCGGACACCATCGCCACCGATGGCGCCGTGCCGCCTGCCTCGCCTACGGCCACGCCGATACGGAACAGCAGCAGCATCGCAAAGCTGGTGGCGATGCCGCACAGCATGGTCATCGCGCTCCAGGCGATGCAGGCGAGTGCGATCACCGGCTTGCGCCCGATGCGGTCTGCGAGGCGCCCGAAGGGGAAGCCGAACAAGGTGTAGAAGATCGCGAACGCGACGCCCGACAGCAGGCCGATCTGGGTGTCCGAGATGCCGAACTCGAGCTTGATCGGCTCGATCAGGATCGAGATCACCAGGCGGTCGATGTAATTGAAGATGTAAATCACCGCGAGCATGAAAAGGGCATAGTGGCTATGCCAGGTCACGCGGTGCGGGGCAGCGGGGCTCGTGCTCACGGCCATGTCTCCTAATGTTTGTCAGCCGGGCGGGCGGCTCTTCTCTTTGTGCATGCCTATCCTCGGCTGCGCTGGCAAGCATGGCATCGTCCATTCAGACGACGGTTGCAGGCAGGCGTTTCACCGTATGCGCTGTCGGCGTGGGTAGTCTCATTGGACGATGTCGATGGGGTGCGTCGGGAGAACACTGATCGCCATAGCGTCCCACGCCTGGCCAGGGTGTGGGTTGGCCAGAACGCATACGTGGAGACGATCGATGAGCTTTGCAGGCAAGGTGGTATTCGTGACGGGCGCTGCCCAGGGCATGGGGCGCGCCATCGTGTCCCATTTCGCAGCAGCAGGTGCGAGCGTGGTGGCTGCCGACATCAACGCAGACGCTGCGGCCGAGGCGGTTGCGGCGCTTGGCGAACGCGGCCTCGCGCTGGCCTGCAACGTGTCCGACCCGGCCTCCGTCAAGGCCGCCTTCGCGGCCGTCGATGCGCGCTTCGGCCGTGTCGACGTGGTGATCAACAGCGCCGGCATCGGTTCGGTCGACGCCTTCCTCGATACCCCCGACGACAACTGGATGCGGGTGATCGGCGTCAACCTCACCGGCAGCTTCCTGTGCTGCCGCGAGGGCGCCCGCCTGATGCAGAAGTGCGGCGCCAAGGGCGCGATCATCAACGTGTCGAGCACCGCCGCGATGTCGGGCGAGGGGCCGAGCCACTACTGCGCCTCCAAGGCGGGCGTCATGGGGCTGACGCGCAGCATCGCGCGCGAACTTGCGCCCAGCGGCATCCGTGTCAATACCATCGTCCCCGGGCCGACCAACACGCCGATGATGGCCGGGATTCCCGACGAGTGGATGCAGGCCATGATCAAGGCCATCCCGCTCGGCCGCATGTGCGAGCCGGAGGAGATTGCCCGCGTCGCCGGCTTCCTTGCCAGCGACGATGCCGGTTTCATCACCGGCCAGAACATTGCCGTCAATGGCGGCATGGCCTTCATCTGAGCGGCGGTGCCATGACCAACGCCGCAGCCCCCGCCGACCTGCTCGCCCGCATCGACCGCCTGGAATCGATCGAGGCCATCCGCCAGCTTGCCGGAAAGTACTCGCTGTCGCTCGACATGCGCGACCTCGATGCGCATGTGAACCTCTTTGCGCCCGACATCCGCGTCGGTCGCGAGAAGGTGGGCCGGGCCCACCTCAAGGCCTGGGTGGATGACACCCTGCGCGACCAGTTCAGCGGTACATCGCACCATCTCGGCCAGCACATCATCGAATTTACCGATCCGGACCATGCCATCGGCGTGGTGTACTCGAAGAACGAGCATGAGACCGGCCCGGAGTGGGTAATCATGCAGATGTTGTACTGGGATGATTACGAGAGAATCGACGGGCGCTGGTATTTCCGCCGCCGCCTGCCCTGCTACTGGTACGCCACCGATCTCAACAAGCCGCCCATCGGCGACCGCAAGATGCGCTGGCCGGGGCGCGAGCCCTACCAGGGCACCTTTCACGACCTGTTCCCGTCCTGGAATGCGTTCTGGGCCGCGCGCCCGGACAAGGCTCAGCTGCCCGAGGTGGCCGAGCCGGCGCCGCTCGAATGCTTCCTCAAAACCCTGCGCCGCGGTGCGCCGGATCCGCGGATCCGCGTGCGCTGACACGGGCGTGACCGACCTGCAAGCGAGCCAAGCTCGACAACACGAAATGGAGATGGGCGCATGTCCGATTCCGCTGCTGTCCTGAACCCGCAGGCGGCCACCAGCAAGGTGGTGCCGCGCGAGCAAACCCAGGCCAAGCTCGACCAGCGTTCGCGTGCTGCGAACCTGATCAAGCCGGGCGACACGTACACGATCGCCGACCGCGTCGAAGCGCAGGCACGCCGTCTAGGCGACCACGTCTTCCTGATCTACGGCGACCAACGCTACAGCTATGCCGAGGTCGATGCCCGCGCCGATCAGGTCGCCCATGCCATGCATGCGCGCGGCCTGCGTTGTGGCGACGTGTGCGCGCTGGCGATGGAGAACCGGCCCGAGTTCTTCTTCTACTGGTTCGGCCTGGCCAAGCTGGGCGTCGTCACCGCGGTCATCAATACCCAGGTGAATGGCCGTCCGCTCGTGCATGCGCTCGAGACCACCCAGGCGCGCGCAGTGATCGTGGGCGAGGAGTGCCTGGAGAACTTCGTCCTCACCGCCGACCGCCCCGCTCAGCCGCTGTATGTCGTGGCCGATGCAGAGAAGCCCGCCAGCGCGGCGCAGCGCGCCATCGCCGCAGCCGACATCACCGCAGAGGTGGCCGCGGCGGCGCGCAGCACCTTCCCGCGCGCGGGCCGTGCCGAGGTGCGTGCCGAATCCTCGATGCTGCTGATCTTCACCTCCGGCACCACCGGCCTGCCCAAGGCTGCGCGCTACAGCCACATGCGCTGGATGTCGTCCGGCGACGTCATGGAGGTCACGCTGGACGTCACGCCCGACGATGTCTTCTACTGCTGCCTGCCGCTCTACCACGGCGCCGCGGCCACCTCGGTGACCTCGACCGCGCTCAAGGCCGGCGGCAGCATCGTGGTGCGGCGCAAGTTCAGCACCCGCGAGTTCTGGAAGGACGTGCGCGCGAACCGCATCACCATATTCCAGTACATAGGCGAGATCTGCCGCTACCTGCTCAATGCGCCGCCGCAGGCGGACGATCGCGACCACAGCCTGCGCTGCATGTTGGGCGCGGGGCTCACGCCCGAGACCTGGACGCGCTGGCTCGAGCGCTTCGGCCCCATCCAGGTCTTCGAGGGCTGGGGTTCGACCGAGGCCAACACGGCGCTCATCAACGTCGATAACTACATCGGCTCCTGCGGCCGGGTGCCGGACTGGAACAAGACCAACTTCCGCCTGGTGCGCTACGACGTCGAGACCGAGTCGCATCCGCGCGACGACAACGGCCGCTACATCCTGTGCAAGCCGGGCGAGGTCGGCGAGGGCATCGGCTTCATCGTCAACCACCCGGAGATCGGAGGTGGTCGCTTCGAGGGCTACACCTCGCAGGAGGCGACCGAGAAGAAGATCCTGCGCAACGTGTTTGCCGACGGCGACGCGTTCTGGAGCTCGGGCGACCTGCTGCGCTATGACGACGAGGGCTACTTCTACTTCGTCGACCGCATTGGCGACACCTATCGCTGGAAGAGCGAGAACGTGTCCACCGCCGAGGTGGCGGATGCGCTGTCCGACTATCCGGGCATGGAGCTGGTGAACATCTACGGCGTCAAGGTGCCCGGGCACGAGGGTCGTGCCGGCATGGCGGCGATCGTGATGCAGCCGGGCAGGGTGTTCGACCCCGAGGCCTTCTTCGCGCTCACCGAGGCTCGTCTGCCCCGCTACGCGGCGCCGCAGTTCGTGCGCGTGTCGAGCGCGGCCGATCTCACCACCACCTACAAGCTGCGCAAGGTCGATCTGCAGCGCCAGGGCTATGACCCGAGTGCGTTCGACGACCCCCTGTTCGTGCGCGACGAGCGGGCCGGTACCTACCAGCCCTATTCGGAAGAAGCACTCCAGCGCGCCGGTTTGCCGCCCTTCGCCTGAACGCCCGCAACGGGGTCGAGACCGCCATGGCGCCTTCGGGCGCCTTTTTTCTGGACCTAGTCCATTTGGACGATGTTTGCCTTGCCGGCTTGCGACAATCTCAGCACCGTGCAGGAGGAGACACCTGGACGGCAGTCGCGGCAAAGCGGCGTCGTACCCGGTTCCTGCAGGCGGCGTGTGGCATGAGCGCCTGAGTGTGGATCGCGAAGGAGAAGGACATGATCACCAAGGCCCTGCTGTGTGGCTGCGTCATGGGGTTTCTTGCAGCGTTTGCTGCGATGCTGGATCGGGGGCATGCCCGGGCGCTTGACTCCCTCGTGCAGATGCCGGCCTGTGCCGGTGCTGCGGAGCAGTGCCAGAACGCGAATGCGGCGGTCAACGGTTCCACCGATCGTTTCTTCATGATGCTCGCAATGCACTGATCGCCGGCGCGCTTGCTGCTGCCGGGCAAAGACAAGGATGCCCTGCTTTCGATATGCGAAAGCAGGGCATTTTCCATGGTGGGGTGGCCCTCAGTCGGTGTTTCGGGTGATATGCGCCATGCGGACGACGTAGGCGCGGATCGCGTCGGCGTCGTCGGCTGCGAGCGCATCGGCGAAGCTGGGCATGCCGCGCGCGGCCAGCAGGCCTTCGACAAGGGGGCGGCGGAACAGCGAGGCCTCGGCCAGGTAGGGGGAGTGGCGAAGGTCGGGTATGCCGCCGCCGGCGACTGCGCCGGCGCCATGGCACTGCATGCAGTAGCGGGCGTACAGCTCGCCGCCACGGCGCACTGCGGTAGCGCTGCCGGTGTCCGGCGGCGCCGCACGCATGGGCAGGCTTTCCGCCTCCGGCATGGGCGCCGTCCCGCCCAGCTTCCATACGAACACGCCGCCTGCGGCGTTGCCACCGCGGCGGGGCAGTAGCACGCTCGAGCTGAGGTGGATCGAGCTGCCAAAGCCGGCCGCGGCTGCGATGTACTGCTCGCCGTCGAGCTCGTAGCTGATCGGGCCGCCCAGGATGTCGAGCCAGGTGTCCGACTGCCACAGGCGCTCGCCCGTGCGTGCATCGAAAGCTGCCAGCCCCTCCCCGCCCACGCCCTGGAACACCAGCCCTCCGGCGGTGGCGAGCACGCCGCCGTTCCACGGCCCGGCATGCGGTGTGCGCCATGCGGCACTGCGTCGTACCGGGTCCCAGGCCAGCAGGTGGCCGCTCATCGACTGCCTGGCCTGGTCGATGATGGCGGCGTCGGGCGGCACGGGCGGGTTCGGCACGCCGGTGTTCCAGCGTCCGGGCTCGAGCCTGAAGTCGGGCTCCTTCATCATGAAGCCGACGTTTTCCTGGGCGGGGATGTAGACCAGGCCTGTGTGCGGGTTCCACGCCATCGGCTGCCAGTTGTGGCCACCCAGCTGCGAGGGCTGGACCATGAAGGGCTGGCCGGCAGGGTAGCGCGCGCCTGCGGCCTCCACCGGCCGTCCGCTGGCCGGGTCGATATGGCTGGCCCAGTTCACCGGCACGTACTTGTCCGCGGCCAGCAGCTCGCCGGTGGCACGGTCGAGGACGTAGAAGAAGCCGTTCTTGGGGGCCTGCATCAGGACCTTGCGGGGCGCTCCGTCGATCTCCAGTTCGGCGAGGATCATGTGCTGGGTGGCGGTGTAGTCCCAGCTGTCTCCGGGCGTGGTCTGGTAGTGCCACACGTACTCGCCGGTCGCGCGGCGGACCGCAACGATCGACGACAGGAACAGGTTGTCGCCGCCTCCCGGGCTGCGCAGGTCGCGGTCGTGCGGTGAGCCGTTGCCGACGCCGAAATAGAGCAGGTCGAGCTCGGGGTCCCAGGCCATCGCGTCCCAGACCGTGCCGCCGCCGCCATAGCGCCACCATTCTCCCTGCCAGGTGGGCAGCGCAAGTGCTTGCAGCGGAAGGTCCGAGATCGCCCCGTCCGGGCCCGCTGCCGGGTTGCCGGGCACGGTGTAGAAGCGCCAGCGCAGGGCGCCGGTCGCGGCATCGTAGGCCGACACGAAGCCGCGCACGCCGTACTCGGCGCCACCGTTGCCGATCATCACCAGTCCGTCCGCTACACGCGGTGCGCCAGTGATCGTGTAGGGCAGCTCGGGGTCGAAGGTCGGCGTGGACCACAGCAGGCGCCCGTCGCTGCTGTCCAAGGCCTGCAGGCGGCCGTCGATGGTGGCGACGAAGACGCGGCCATCTTCCACCGCCACGCCGCGATTGACCACATCGCAGCAGGCGTGCATGCCCTTGCCGGCCGGTACCTGCGGGTCGTGCTGCCACCTCAGCCGGCCGTTGCGGGCGTCGATCGCGTACACCACGCCCCAAGGGCCGCTCACGTACAGCGTGCCGCCGACCATGATGGGGGTGGCTTCCACGCCGCGCGGGCGGTCGAAGCGGAAATGCCAGGCCAGGCCGAGCTGCGCGACCGACGCGGTATCGATCGCGCGCAGTGGGCTGAAGCGGGTCTCGGCACTGTCCAGTCCGTGGCGGGGCCATTCACTGCCGGCAGGCGAGGCCTGCGCTGCCGCTGCCGCAGCGATGGGTGCCTGGATGACGAGGACGCAGCCCGCCGCCAGTACGGTGAGCATTGTCTTCAAGGGAGAGCGACGCATGTGAGGACTCCTTGGGGATGAATGCGGCCGCGGGATGCGGATGACTCGTGCATGATCGGGCGCCGGTGGGGCGCGCGAATCGTCCGTCCGGATGGGATCCTCCGCCCCGCCTAGTCGATTTGAACGATTGCCCCCTGTGTGCGCTGTGGCATCGTTGCGCTCAACACAGGGCCGGACAGTGCCCGCATACGCGAGGTAAGGGAGCATGGGTCTCAAAGGAAACGCAGCAATCGTCGGCGCCGCGCAGTACAGGCCGGAGAAGTACGCGACCGCGCCGCGGATGTTCCATCTCGAGCAGGTGGCCGACCTGGCCGGCCAGGCGCTTGCCGATGCGGGGCTCAAGGCCTCGGACATCGACGGCCTGGTCATCCACGGCCCGCAGTTCCACGAAGCGCAGGTCTTCGTGCCGGCGATGGCGGCTGAGTACCTTGGCCTGTCGCTCAACTTCGCCGAAGTCGTCGACCTGGGCGGCTGCTCGTCGGTGGCAGCGGTGTGGCGCGCGGCGATGGCCGTCGAGATGGGCCTGTGCCAGGCCGTGCTGTGCGTGATTCCCGCGCGCATGGCGCCCTTCGGCCCCGACGAGGATCCGAGCTGGATGGCCCGCGCGATGCGCTTCGGGGGGCACAGCACCGCCTTCGGCGCGCCCGAGGCGGAGTTCGACCTGCCCTATGGCCACATGGGCCAGAACACCGGCTACGCAATGATCGCCCAGCGCTACGCGGCCAAGTACGGTTACGACCCGGTGGCGATGGCCAAGATCGCGGTCGACCAGCGCACCAACGCGCTCGCCAACCCGGACGCCAGCTTCTTCGGCAAGCCGCTGTCCATCGAGGACGTGCTCGCCAGCAAGATGGTGGCCGAGCCGCTGCGCGTGCTCGAGATCGTGATGCCGGTGGCCGGCGGCGCGGCGGTGATCGTCGCCTCGAAGGAGGTGGCAGCGCGCGCGAAGAACCGTGGCGCCTGCATCACCGGCTTTGGCGAGCACCTGTATTTCAAGTCGCCGACCTACGCGACCGAGATGACCGACACCCCGATCGGCCCCGCCGCCGAGCGCGCCTTTGCGATGGCGGGCGTCAAGCGCAGCGACATCCACGCCGCGCAGATCTACGACTGCTACACCATCACCGTGCTGCTGACGCTGGAAGATGCCGGTTTCGCCCCCAAGGGCGAGGGCATGCGCTGGGTGCGCGAGCATGACCTGACCTACAAGGGCAACTTCCCGATGAACACTCACGGCGGCCAGCTCAGCTTCGGTCAGAGCGGTACCGCCGGCGGCATGTCGCAGGTGATCGAGGCCTTCCACCAGATTTCCGGCCGTGCCGGCGAGCGCCAGCTCAAGCGCTGCGACACCGTGTTCGTTTCCGGCACTGGCGGCGTGATGAGCGAGCAGGGCGCACTGATTCTCCAGGGAGCATGACGAGCATGTCGACCAACAAACCGCTGCCGACGGCCACCGAGATCTCGGCACCGTTCTGGAACGGCCTCAAGGCAGGCCGCCTCACGATCCCGCAATGCAAGTCCTGCGGTCACTGGGTCTTCTTCCCCCGCCGCCATTGCGACAAGTGCTGGTCGCAGGACCTGGCGTGGAAGGAGGTCAAGGGTACGGGCACGCTCTACACCTACACGCTGACCCGCGTCCCGACGCTGCCCGACTTCGCCGACGAGATGCCGCAGAAGATGGCGGTGGTCGAGCTCGACGAGGGCGTGCGCATCAATACCACCCTGATCGGCGTGGATGAATCCGAGATCAAGGTCGGCATGCGGGTGAAGCCGGTGTTCGACACCGTGAGCGCAAATGGCACGGCCCTGCTGCGCTTCACCGCCGCGGACAAGGACATGGCCGAACGCATCGACAGCACGCCCGCGGCGCTGGCCGCGGCCGCCGAGGCGGCGGCGAGCACGACCGAGGCGGCCGACAAGCGCCAGGTGCGCTTCGACGACGAGGCGGCGATGAAGTCGCTGGTGAGCGAGGCCTATTCGGCCTGGAGCAACCAGATCGTGGTCGATCAGGCCTTGATCGATGAGTTCGCCAAGCTGTCGGGCGATGACTACTGGATCCACACCGATCCCGAGCGCGCGCGCAAGCAGAGCCCCTTCGGCGGCACCATCGCCCACGGTGCGCTGGTGCAGGTGCTGCAGTCGCGCCTGCGCATCCCGCTCGACTACGAGGTCGTCGGTTTCAACAACATGGTCAATTACGGCTCCGACCGCCTGCGCTTCCCGGCGCCGGTGCCCGCAGGTTCACGCATTCATGCACGTACTCGCGTCAAGTCGGTCGAGAAACTCCCCAAGGGCATGCAGCTGACGATGGAGATCGTCACCCATGTCGTCGGCAGCGAGCGGCCGTCGGTCATCAACGACCTGGTGATCCTGTACATGTGATGTCCCGGCATTCACGCCGGAAGTGGTTTCAGCTTTGTGGTTCGCAGTACCTGTAGTTGTCGTCTCGTAGCATGGTTCCTCCTCTCTTCAGGCCGCCTCCCGAAAGGGTTGGCGGCTTTTTTTTCGGGTCGATAGGCATCTGATCCTGCGCGGTCTCAGGCCGTGAAAAGATAGTCCCCGGCCTGTGGCTTGGCGGTCTGCTCGGCGAATGCCTCGTAAGTCCATGGCCAGCTTGCGGGTACGCCGGTGGCGTCGAGGTACCAGCTCGAGCAGCCGGAGCCGAAGATCGTCCGCCGCGCTGCGGTGATGCGGCGTTCGTCGTAGGCGCGCAGGGTGTCCGCACGCAGTTCGACGAGGGCGCACTCGGCGCGCGCGAGCGGGGCGAGCAACTGTTCGATGTAGGCCCATTGGCGCTCGGCGATGTCGATCAGCGAGAAGTTGCCGACCGGTCCGGTGGGGCCGTTGAGCATGAAGAAGTTCGGGAAGCCGGGCAGGGTGATGCCGAGGTAGGCCGAGGGGCTGGGCGTCCATTGGGCATCGAGATCCGCAGCTCCGCGCCCGCGGACCTTGATCGGCCGCACGAAGCGGTCGGCCTGGAAGCCGGTGGCGAGCACGAGGACGTCGGCTTCCTTGAGGCTGCCGTCCTTCATCCGCACGCCCTCGGGTTCGATGCATTCGATGGCGCCGACGACGGCCTCGACGCCCGGCTGCTGGATCTTGTCGTAGTAGTCCGACGAGTAGATCAGCCGCTTGCACGCTGCGCGGTAGTTCGGGCGCAGGGCTTCGCGTAGCTGCGGGTCACGTACGCTGCGCTCCAGGTTGTCGCGGACGATGGTCTCGATCTCGTGCATCTCGGGCGCGTCGGCGTCGATGATGGCGCGCGTGAAACGGCGTACCAGGCCGGTGTAGTGTTCGCCGTAGCGGATCTCGTCGATGAGACCGGGGTCGGCGCGGAAGGCGGCGCGCTGGGCCTCGCTGTAGGGCTCGTTGGGCATCGGCATGATCCATTGCGGCGTGCGCTGGATGTGATACAGCCGGGCGGCGCGGCCCGCCAGCGCGGAGACGATCTGCACGCCGGTCGAGCCGCTGCCGACGACCGCGATGCGACGGCCGTCGAGCGCGACGCTGTGATCCCAGCGTGCGGAGTGGAAGCACGCACCGGCAAACTCGCCCAGGCCCGGCAGGGCAGGCATGCTCGGGTGGTGGAGCACGCCGGTGGCGGCGATCACGACGTCGAAGTCGTCATCGCGGCCCTGGTCGTCGGTGATCGTCCACAGGCGTCGGGTGTCGTCGAAGCGGCAGGACCGGATGGCACAACCGAAGCGGATCAGCGGTGCAATCGCGTAGCGGCGGACGACGTCCTCGAAGTAGCGCTGGATCTCCGGCCCCGGGGCGAGGAAGCTGCTCCAGTCCGGATTCGGGGCGAAGGAATAGGTATAGGCGTGTGCGGGCACGTCGCAGGTGAGGCCGGGGTAGGTGTTCTCGCGCCAGGTGCCGCCGATGCGGTCGGCTTTTTCGAAGACGACGAGCTCGTGCGTGCCGGCTTCCTTGAGACGAATGGCGGCGAGGATGCCGGCCATGCCGGCGCCGATGATGGCGATGCGCAGGCGGCGAGGCGCCGGTGCAGCGAGGGTCGAGGCTGAGGTGTCCATGGCGATTCCTTTTCAGGGGGATGTGCGAGGGGGGGCGACTCAGCGCGCCAGTGCGCCGCGCAGCTGCGCCGCGGCGAAGGCGAGGGCTTCATCGGCTGCGTCGAGCTGGCCGAGCAGGCTGGCGAAGCCGTGGAACTGGCCGGGCCAGCGCCGCAGCATGACGGGCACGCCGGCGGCGACCAGCGCCAGGGCGTAGGCTTCGCCTTCGTCGCGCAGCGGGTCGATGCCGGCCGTGATCACGGTGGCCGGTGGCATCGCGGCGAGCTCAGGCGCGCGCAGGGGCGACGCGCGCGGGTCGAGCCCGGCCTCCTGGTTGGGCAGGTACTGGCGCCAGAACCAGCGCATCAGCCCGCTATCCAGGATCGGCGCGTCGCCATGCTCGCGGTGCGATGCAGTGTCGCAGGCGCTGTCGGTCACCGGGTAGATCAGCAACTGGTGCGCCAGGCGAAGCCCGCTGTCGCGCATCAGTCTTGCGCTGACGGTGGCGAGCGTGGCGCCAGCGCTGTCGCCGGCAACCGCGATGCGCGCCGGGTCTGCACCGAGCGTTGCGGCCGCGCGGTGGACCGCCTGCACGGCTGCCACCGCATCGTCGACGGCGGCCGGGTAAGGGTGCTCGGGCGCCAGGCGGTAGTCGATGGAGACCACGATCGCGTCGGCGAGCAGGGCGAGGCGGCTGCACAGGGCGTCATGGGTATCGAGGCCGCAGCTGACGAAGCCGCCGCCATGGAAGTAGACCACCAGTGGCCGGGGGTCGGCGCTGCCGGGTCGGTAAGCACGCGCTGCAAGGGGGCCCGCAGGGCCGTCCAGCACGAGGTTGTCGATGCGGATACCGGCGTCCAGGGCGGGCGCCAGCGCGGCAAAGGCGGCCAGACCAGCGCGGTAGGCGGCAGCGTTCAGGGTGTCGAGATCGGGGCGAGGGAGGCGGGCGAACTGGTCTGCGATGGCCTGGGCCTGGGGGTCGAGCGGCAAGGTGTGCTCCTTCGGGGACAGGATTGCGATCAGCTCATTATTCGGGCGCCGTCTTTGTCGTCATCGTGCAAACTGCTTAAGGACCGGGCTGCGTCTCGCCGGCCCGGATACATCATCCATTCTGGTGATGAGGCGGTGCAGCAGGCATGACACAGTGCCCGAACGGAAAACGAGCCGGCCGCCCATGTCGCGGCCGTGCCAGGGGCCGACAGGGAGAACGATGAAGAGCAATGCAGGCGATCCGGCCGTGCGCGGGACATCCGGGTTGCGAGTGCCGTTGCGGGCGCTCGAACCGGGTGATCGCAACACGCTGTTCCGGCGCAGCGGGCTGGATTTCGACGACTACGACAGTCTCGTTGCGCTTGCCTACGGCGGCACGCAGGACGCGGTGCCGTGGATGCAGCTGCTGGAGAGCCTGCGCACGCTGCTGGGTGCGAACTACGTCACCCTGATCCTGCGCTCGCATGGGGCGAGCCAATCCCTGCAGGTGGTGTTCGCCGGGGAGGCGCGGCCTGCGATCGTGCAGCCCTACGAGGCCGAGCTGGCCGCGGTCGACCCCTTTGTCAACCTGCCGCGCGACCGCATGGTGATGCTCGATGAGCTCATCGACGAGGCTGCCTGGCAGGCGGGCGTGTACTACCGCAGCTTTCACGAGCCGTTGAACCTGCGCTACCACATGGGCGCCGACATCGGCATGGAGGCCGAGCCGAGCTGCCGCCTGCGCGTGTCGCGGCCACCCTGGGCCGAACGATTCGGCGAGCGCGAGCGCGCGATCTGCAACCTGTTGCTGCCTCATCTGCATGCGGCGGTCCAACTGCGCGCGAGCCTCGACATCGCCGAGGTCGAGCGCCATTGCTACGTCGGCATGCTCGATCGCCTGTCGGTCGGTGTGGTGCTGCTCGACCGCAATGCGCGCATTCTCCGCCTCAACCAGGCGGCGACCGAGATCCTTGGCCGCCGCGACGGCCTGAGCGTGGTCGCCGGCAGCCTGTCGGCAGCCTTGAATGGAGAAGGGCGGGCGCTGCGCGGGCTGATCGAACGGGCCGTTGTCGCTGGCGCGCGTCACGAGCCCGGCGTCGTCGATGGCATGTCGATCAGCCGGCCTTCGGGCGGCCCGCAGCTTGGCGTTGCCGTACGCGCGATGCCCCCCACCGAGTGGTCCGAGCCCTCCAGCCGGCCGGCCGCGATGGTCATCATCCGTGACCCGGATGTGCGCCTGCTGGCCTCCGACGAGCAGCTCAAGCGCCTGTACGGCCTCACCAATGCCGAAGCCAGCCTCGCGCTCGAGCTGATGGCCGGGCGCACCGTCGACGAGGCCGCGCAGGCTCTCGGCATCAGCCGCAACACCGCGCGCTGCCAGGTGCGCGCCATCTTCGCCAAGACCGGCGTCACGCGCCAGGCCGAGTTGCTGCGGGTCCTGCTCAGTGGCGTCGCGCCGCTGGCCTGAGGGCGGCGACGCTCTTCGGTCGAACCCGGTACTCAAGCCGGCTCTTGCGGGCCGGACCCATGCAGCGAACCCACACGAGGAGATGTCGTCGATGAAGCGTTTCGAGAACAAGGTGGTTCTGGTCACAGGTGCCGCACGCGGCCAGGGTGAAGTGGAGGCGAGGCTGTTCCACGCCGAGGGCGCGTGCGTGGTGCTCGCCGACGTGCTGGATGGCGATGCCGCACGGCTGGCCGATGAGCTCGGGTCCAATGCGCTTGCCGTGCATCTCGACGTATCCGACCCGCAGCAATGGGCGGCGGCGGTCGAGGCAGCGCTGGCCCGCTTCGGACGACTCGACGTGCTGGTGAACAACGCCGGCATCCTGCGCTGGGGCCGCATCGAGGACATGTGCCTCGACGAATACATGCAGGTGATCCAGATCAACCAGACCGGCTGCTGGCTGGGGATGAAGGCAGTGCTGCCAGCGCTGAAGGCGGCGGGTGGCGGTGCCATCGTCAACATCAGCTCCGCCGCCGGCATCATGGCGATTGGCGGCGCCAGCGCCTATACGGCCAGCAAGTTCGCCGTGCGCGGCATGAGCAAGTGCGCAGCGCTCGAATTCGGCCGCTACGGCATCCGCGTCAACTCGGTGCACCCGGGCGGCATCGACACGCCGATGGTGCACACGCCTGACCGTGAGCTCAATGCGGCCTACCAGCACCAGCCGATCGCCCGCATCGGCACGCCGCAGGAGGTCGCCCGCCTGGTCGCCTTCCTCGCCTCGGACGAGGCGTCCTATTGCACCGGCGGTGAGTTCACCATCGACGGCGGCATGCTGGCGGGCTTCAACGCCACCTTCTGATCCCGCTCCGGCCGCGCCCCCGACGCCCGTTTTTCGTAGTCTCAACGGACGATGATGGCGCGGCCGCCTGTTCGCACAATGCCCCTACGTATCCGACCAATCTTTGGGGGCAGCAATGATCGACATCCGCGGTTTGGCCTACTTCGTCGCCCAGATCGACGACCTCGCCGAATGGAAGCATTACGCCGAGAACGTGCTCGGCATGATGACCTCGACCGCGCCTGGCGGCGGTCTCTACATCAAGATGGACGAGCGTCCCTTCCGCATCCTGGTGGTGCAGGGCGCAGAGCGTCGCTACCTGGCATCGGGTTGGGAGCTGGCGGGTGAAGACGCCTTCAAGGCCGCGCTCGCCGAACTCGACGCCAAGGGTGTGGGCTACGAGCTCGCCGATGCCGCCACCGTCGCCCAGCGCGGCATGCAGGCCGTCGCCGTGGTGACCGACCCCTCGGGCAACCGCCACGAGCTGTGCTGGGGCCACCTGTCGGACTGCCAGCCCTTCGTGTCGCCGCAGGGCGTGCCGCGCTTCCTCACCGGCGACATGGGCCTGGGCCATACCGTGATGCCGGCCCCCAACTTCGACGCCACCGCGGCCTTCTTCCGCGACGTGCTCGGTTTCGGCCTGTCGGACATCTTCAACTTCCGTCCCGATCCGGCCGCGCCGCCGGTGCGCATCCACTTCCTGCACTGCAACAACGCCCGCCACCACAGCCTGGCGATCGCCGAGTACCCGGTGCCGAGCGGCTGCGTGCATGTGATGGTCGAGGTCGATTCGATGACCGAGGTCGGCCGTGCCCACGACCGCCGCATCGCGCACAAGGTGCCGCTGTCGGCCACGCTGGGCCAGCACCTCAATGACCGCATGATCTCCTTCTACATGAAGACGCCCTCGGGCTTCGATCTCGAGTACGGCTACGGCGGCCTGCAGTGCGACTGGGAACGCCACAACGCCTTCGAGTTCACCCGCGTCAGCATCTGGGGCCACGACTTCGGCGTCGGCCAGCAGGAACAGGCCGCCTGAGCGCGGCCGGCAACAGGAAAGCACCATGAACAAACTGATGACGACGACCGATGTCGTCGCCCAATTGCGCGATGGCATGACCATCGGTTTCGGCGGCTGGGGCCCGCGGCGCAAGCCGATGGCGATCGTGCGCGAGATCCTGCGCTCGGACGTCAAGGACCTCACCGTGGTGGCCTATGGTGGCCCGGACGTCGGCATGCTGTGCGCCGCCGGCAAGGTGAAGAAGCTGATCTTCGGCTTTGCCACGCTGGATGCCATCCCGCTCGAGCCCTGGTACCGCAAGGTGCGTGAATCCGGCGCACTGGAGCTGCTGGAACTCGACGAGGGCATGTGGCAATGGGGCCTGCGTGCCGCCGGCATGCGTGTGCCCTTCCTGCCGACGCGCTGCGGTCTGGCGACCGATGTCACCAAGCTCAACCCCGAGCTCAAGACCATCCAGTCGCCCTACGCCGATGGCGAGGTGCTGCTGGCGATGCCGGCCTTGAAGCTCGACGTCGCGCTGGTGCACGTCAATGTTGCCGACCAACTCGGCAACACCCTGATCCAGGGCGGTGACCCTTATTTCGATCACCTCGTCGCGCGTGCGGCGGACGCCTGCTACGTGTCGGCCGAACGCGTCGAGGAGCGCCTCGCGCTCACCCCAGACCAGGCCCGCTTCAACACCTTCGAGCGCTACCTGGTGAAGGGCGTGGTGCATGCGCCCTGCGGTGCCCACCCGACCACTTGCGCGCCCGAGTACGGCTGGGACATGGCCCACTTCAAGCGCTACGTCGCGAGCGCGGCCGATGACGGTGGCTGGCAGGCCTACATGGACGAGTTCGTCACCCCGGGCGAGGCCGCCTACCAGGACAAGAACGGCGGTATCGAACGCATGGGCAAGCTGCCCCTGCCGGTGTTTTGAGGAGCGCGAGCGGCATGAGCAACAACACTGAATTCACCCTCGCCGAACTGATGATCGTCGCGGCCTCGGAAGCCTGGCGCGGCGACGGCGAGGTGCTGGCCTCGGGCATCGGCGTGATTCCGCGCCTGGGCGCCAGCCTGGCCAAGCTCACCTACGCCCCCGAGCTGCTGATGACCGACAGCGAATGCTTCCTGGTCGAGGAGCCGATTCCGCTCGGCCCGCGCGGCGACTACGTGCCGAAGTACTCCGGCTACATGTCCTTCGAGCGCGTGTTCGAGTGCGTGTGGGGCGGCCGTCGCCACGCCATGATCGGCCCGACCCAGATCGACCGCTTCGGCCAGACCAACCTGTCGGTGGTGGGCGACTACAGGAAACCCAAGGCCGCCATCCTCGGCGTGCGCGGCCTGCCGGGCAACAGCATCAACCACATCAACTCCTTCTTCGTGCCCAACCACAGCAAGCGCGTGTTCGTCGAAGGCGAGGTGGACATGGTGTCGGGCGTGGGCTTCAACCCCGCACGCTGGGAACCCGGCATGCGCCAGGACTTCATGGACATCCGCCGCATCGTCACCGACCTGTGCGTGCTGGACTTCGAAGGCCCGGACCACGCCATCCGTGTGCGCTCGCTGCACCCGGGCGTCAGCTTCGACGAGGTGCAGGAGAAGACCGGCTTCCCGCTGCTGAAGGCGCCGGAGCTGGGCGAGACCCCGCACCCGACCGCGGCGCAGCTGGAGATCATCCGCCGCCTCGATCCGCACGACCTGCGCGGCGCGCAGGTCAAGGGCAATCCGCCCGGCATCCGCGCCGCAGCCTGATCAGGCCAAGGAAGAAGCCCATGAGCGCCCCCGACCAGAACTTCGTCACCCGCCCCGACAACGCGGTGTACGAGACCGACAGCCCGGTGCACTACGCCGTGGCCGACGGTATCGCCACGGTGACGATGAGCCGTACCGAGTTCAACAACGCGCAGAACTCGCAGATGACCTATGCGCTGGACGCCGCCTTCCGCCGTGCGGTGGATGACGACGCCGTGAAGGTCATCGTGCTGCGCGGCGACGGCAAGCATTTTTCCGCCGGCCACGACATCGGTACGCCGGGGCGCGACATCAACAAGCCCTTCGAGCGCGTGCATCTGTGGTGGGACCACACCAACAAGCCGGGCGGCGAATACCTCTACGTGCGCGAGCAGGAGGTGTACCTGAACATGTGCCGGCGCTGGCGCGAGCTGCCCAAGCCGACCATCGCCATGGTGCAGGGCGCCTGCGTCGCCGGCGGGCTGATGCTGGCCTGGGTGTGCGACCTCATCGTCGCCAGCGACGACGCCTTCTTTCAGGACCCGGTGGTGCGCATGGGCATCCCCGGGGTGGAGTACTTCGCTCACCCCTACGAGCTCAACCCGCGCATCGCCAAGGAATTCCTGATGACTGGCGACCGCATGGGTGCCGAGCGCGCCTACCAGATGGGCATGGTCAACCGCGTCGTCGCGCGTGAGCAGCTCGAGGCCGAGACCTATGCGCTGGCCGCGCGTGTCGCCAAGCAGCCGCGCATGGGCCTGGCGCTGACCAAGCAGGCGATCAACCACGTCGAGGACCTGCAGGGCAAGCGCACGGCGATGGATGCGGTGTTCGCCTGGCACCACTTCGCCCACACCCACAACGAACTGCTGTCGGGCGACAAGCTCGGCGGCTACGACGCCAAGGCCATGGCCAGCGCCAACAAGCGGGCCGCAGGCGAGGACAAGGCATGAGCCATACCCCAGACACGCACGATTTCTCGGCGCTGCTGCGCACCCCGCTCACCGAGCGCCTCGGCTGCCGCTACCCCGTCATCCAGACCGCGATGGGCTGGGTGGCGGACGCCAATCTGGTGATCGCCACCACCAAGGCCGGCGGCTTCGGTTTTCTCGCTGGCGCCACCATCGATGCCGACAAGATCGAAGGCGAGATCAAGAAGGTCATCGCCGCCACCGGTGGCAGCAACTTCGGCCTCAACTTCCACATGTTCCAGGAGAACGCCGCGCAGTGCGTCGACCTGGCCATCCAGTACAAGCTGCGCGCCGTGAGCTACGGCCGCGGCCCGGACAAGAAGACCATCGCCCGCTTCAAGGAAGCCGGCGTGCTGTGCATCCCCACCGTGGGTGCGCTGAAGCATGCGATCAAGGCCGTTGAGCTCGGCGCAGACATGATCACCATCCAGGGCGGTGAGGGCGGCGGCCACACCGGTGGCGTGCCGACCACCATCCTGCTGCCGCAGGTGCTGGCGGCGGTGAAGGTGCCGGTGATCGCCGCGGGTGGTTACTCCACCGGCCGCGGCCTGGCGGCGGCGCTGGCCGCAGGCGCGGCCGGCATCGCCATGGGCACGCGCTTCCTGATGACCACCGATTCGCCCACCCCGCCGGCCACGCTCGAGCGCTACGTCAAGGTCGATGACCCGCAGAAGGTGCGCGTCACGCTCGCGGTCGACGGCATGCGCCACCGCATGATCGAGAACCCCTTCATCAACAAGCTCGAGTCCGCCAGCCCGTTGGGCCGGCTGCTGATCGCGCTCAGGAGCGCCTGGCAGTGGAAGCAG
This sequence comes from Thauera sp. 27, assembly GCF_000310125.2. Classification (NCBI taxonomy): domain Bacteria; kingdom Pseudomonadati; phylum Pseudomonadota; class Betaproteobacteria; order Rhodocyclales; family Zoogloeaceae; genus Thauera; species Thauera sp. 27. The sequence goes on along the minus strand of NZ_AMXB01000014.1, from coordinate 73,101 downwards.
CAGACCGGCATGAGCTTCGGCCACATGCTCGGCGTGTTCCGCCAGGCCCTCAAGGAAGACCCCGGCGCGGTGTCGCAGACGGTGATGTCGGCCAACCAGCCGGTGCTGCTGCAGCGCTCGATGGTCGAGGGCTACCCCGACGAGGGCATCCTGCCCAGCGGCCAGGTGGCGGCGGCGATCGGCAAGCTCGAGAGCTGCGAGGACGTCATCCATGGCATCGCCGCGGAAGCCGAGGCCTGCCTCGCCGCCTTGTACGCCCGCCTCGACGACGCACGCGGCACCGAAGCCTGCAAACAGACAGCGGCCGTCGCCTGAGCGCACAGCCCGAACCCCACATAAGACACGACCCCCACGGAGCCCGATAACGTGAGCCAGGCATTCCAGACAACGATCGACAACGGCATTGCCGAACTGGTCATCAACAAGCCCCCGGTCAACGCCCTCGACAGCAGCGAGTGGTACGCGCTGGCGCATCGCATCGACGAACTTGGTCACGACCCCGAGGTACGCGTGATCGTGATCCGCGCCGAGGGCCGCGGCTTCTGCGCCGGTGTGGACATCAAGGAACTCGATGCTCATCCCGAGCGCATCGTCGCCGTCAATGGCGGCAATTACGCCACCTTCAAGGCGGTGCACCGCAACCCGGTGCCGGTCATCGTCGCGGTGCACGGCTTCGTGCTCGGCGGCGGCATCGGCATCACCGGCGCGGCCGACATCGTCGTCGCTGCCGAGTGCGCCACCTTCGCGCTGCCCGAGGTCGATCGCGGCGCGATGGGCGGCGGTGCCCACCTGCAGCGCCTGTTCCCGGTGCAGAAGGTGCGCTATCTGTTCTTCACCGGCGAGAAGATCGGTGCGCGCGAGGCCGAGCGCTACGGCTTCATCGAGCGCATCGTGCCCAAGGCCGAGCTGCGCGAGGCCGCACTCGACATCGCCCGCAAGATCGCCGCCAAGAGCCCGGCCATGATCCGCATCGCCAAGGAGGCGCTCAACGGCATCGAGGACGGCAACCTGGAAGACAAGTACCGCTGGGAGCAGGGTTTCACGCTGCAGGCCTACACCAGCCCCGACTCGGCGGAAACCCGCCGCGCCTTTGTCGAGAAACGCGAAGCCAAGTTCTGAGGACACCATGGATCTCGCCTACACCCCCCGGCAGAAAGCCTTCCGCGAGGAAGTGCGCGCCTGGCTCGCGGCCAACCTGCCGCGCGAGCCGCTGGCCAGCTACGACACCCGCGAGGGCTTCGAGCAGCACCGCGAATGGGAGCGCAAGCTGTTCGACGCGCGCCTGTCGATGGTGATCTGGCCCGAAGCCCTGGGCGGCCGCGGCTGCGACCTCATCGAATGGCTGATCTTCGAGGAGGAGTACTACGGCGCCGGTGCACCGATGCGTGTGAACCAGAACGGCCAGCTCCTGCTCGGCCCCACGCTGATCGAATTCGGCACCGAGGAACAGAAGGCGCGCTTCCTGCCGCGCATGGCCTCGAGCGAGGACATGTGGGCGCAGGGCTGGTCCGAGCCCAACGCCGGCTCCGACATGGCGGCGATCACCAGCAAGGCCATCCTGTCCGCTGACGGTACCCACTATGTGGTGAACGGCCAGAAGACCTGGTCGACGCGGGCGAGCTACGCCGACCTGCTGTTCGGCCTGTTCCGCAGCGATCCGGCCTCCAGCCGCCACCATGGCTTGTCCTATCTGGCGGTGGCGCTGGATGCGCCGGGCGTGACCATCCGCCCGATCCAGGCGCTCAACGGCAAGCAGGCCTTCGCCGAGATCTTCTTCGACGACGTCAAGGTCCCGGTGGAGAACCGCATCGGCGACGAAGGCCAGGGCTGGCATGTAGCGATGGCCACGGCCGGCTTCGAGCGCGGCCTGCTGCTGCGCTCGCCGGCGCGCTTCCAGTACACCGCGCGCCGTCTGGTCGAGCTCTACAAGGCCAACCGCGAGGTCGCCGACCGCGACCCCAGCATCCGCGACGCGGTCATCGAGGCCTGGACCGGCACCGAGGCCTACGCGCTCGCCGCCTACCACACCGTGGGCCGGCTGGCGAAGGGCGCCCGCATCGGCGCCGAGGCCAGCACCAACAAGATCTACTGGTCGGAGCTGGACCTGAAGATGCACGAGACCGCGATGCGCATCCTCGGCCCGCTCGGCGAACTCACCGGCGACGCGCCGGCGGCAGTCGAGGCCGCGCGCTGGCTGGATGGCTTCCTGTTCGCGCAGGCCGGGCCGATCTACGCCGGCACCAACGAGATCCAGCGCAACATCATCGCCGAGCGCATGCTCGGCCTGCCGAAATAAGGAAGGGGCCGCCATGGACTTCACCTTCACCGACGACCAGCTCACCTTCCGCGAGGCGGTGAGCCGCTTCCTGATGACCGAAGCCGCGCCCGAGATGCTGCGCGAGATCTGGGAAACCGACACCGGGCGCTCGCCCGAACTGCGCAAGAACATCGCCGAGCAGGGCCTGACCGCGCTGTCGGTGCCCGAGGACTGCGGCGGCCTGGGCATGGACGATATCGCCTGGGCACTGATGACGCAGGAGCTGGGCTACTACGCCATCCCGGACTCGCTCGCCGACGCGGCCTACGTTGCTGCTGGTCTCATCGCCGCGCTGCCGGCTGGCACCGCGTCGCGCGAAGACTGGCTCGGCCGCATTGCCGAGGGCAGCATCCGTATCGCGGTTGCGCACCCGGTCAATCCGCTGGTGGCCGACGCCAACCCGGCCAACCTGCTGCTCCTTGCGCATGGCGACGAAGTGCATGCCGTGCCGCGCGAGCAGGTCGAGGTCGAGCCCAACCCCAGCATCGACCTGTCGCGCCGCCTCGCGCGCGTGCGCTGGACGCCCGCCGCGTCCACGCTGATCGCCGGCGGCGAGGCCGGCCGCGCGCTGTGGGCGCAGACGCTCAACCGCGGTGCCTTGTCCACTGCCGGGCAGTTGCTCGGCCTGGCGCAGCGCATGCTCGACCTGTCGGTCGACTACGTGGCGCAGCGCAAGCAGTTCGGCAAGCCGATCGGCAGCTTCCAGGCGGTCAAGCACCACCTCGCCGACGTCGCCACCAGGATCGAGTTCGCCAAGCCCGTGCTCTACCGCGCTGCCTATGCGCTCGCCCATGGCGAGGCGGGTGCCGATGCGCGTGTCTCGCACGCCAAGCTCGCCTGCGGCGAGGCGGCCTGGCTGGGCGCACGCCAGGGTATCCAGGTGCACGGCGCGATGGGCTACACCTGGGAAGTCGATCTGCAGATGTTCATGAAGCGTGCCTGGGCGCTGGATGCCGCCTGGGGTGACCGCGGCTTCCACAAGGCCCGCGTTGCCGACGCAATCCTGGCCGACGGTGCCGCGCTCGGCCCCGGCCACACGTTCGAGGAGTGAATATGGCTGAAGCCTACATTGTCGATGCCCTGCGCAGCCCTACGGGCAAGCGCAAGGGCGGTCTGTCCCACGTCCATGCGATCGACCTCGGCGCGCATGTGCTGAAGGCGCTGGTCGAGCGCAACGCCATTCCCGCCGACGAATACGATGACGTGATCTTCGGCTGCGTCGACACCATCGGCTCGCAGGCGGGCGACATCGCGCGCACCGCCTGGCTGGCCGCCGGCCTGCCGCTGAACGTGCCCGGTACCACGGTGGACCGCCAGTGCGGCTCCTCGCAGCAGGCGGTGCACTTCGCCGCCCAGGCAGTGATGAGCGGCACGCAGGACGTGGTCGCGGTCGGCGGGGTGCAGACCATGACCCAGATTCCGATCTCGTCGGCCATGCTCGCCGGCCAGCCGCTCGGCTTTCCCGACCCGTTCTCGGGCAGCAAGGGCTGGAAGGCGCGCTTCGGCGACCAGCCGGTGAATCAGTTCTATTCCGCGCAGCGCATCGCCGACCACTGGCAGTGCAGCCGCCGCGACATGGAGGTCTATGCGCTCGAGAGCCACCGCCGTGCGCTGGCCGCGATCGCCGAAGGCCGCTTCGAGCGCGAGATCGTCGGCCTGGAGGGCGTGACGAAGGACGAGACGCCGCGCGTGTCCACGCTGGAGAAAATGGCCGAACTGGAACCGGTCGGCCCCGAGTACCCGTCGATCACCGCCGCGGTGTCGAGCCAGACCTGCGACGCCTCGGCCGCGCTGCTGGTGGTGTCGGAGGTCGCGCTCAAACGCTACAACCTGACCCCGCGCGCGCGCATCCACCACCTGTCGGTGCTGGGCGACGACCCGATCTGGCACCTCACCGCGCCGATCCCCGCCACCCGTGCCGCGCTCAAGAAGGCCGGCATGCGCGTGAGCGACATCGACGTGGTCGAGATCAACGAGGCCTTCGCCTCGGTGGTCATGGCCTGGCAGAAGGAGCTGGACTACGACCCCGCGCGCATGAACCCCAACGGCGGCGCCATCGCCCTAGGCCACCCGCTCGGCGCCACCGGCGCCCGCCTGATGACCGCGCTGCTTCATGAGCTCGAGCGCAGCGGCGGCCGCTTCGGTCTGCAGACCATGTGTGAAGGCGGCGGCCAGGCCAACGTCACCATCATTGAAAAGCTGTAAGAGAAGGGATCGACATGGGAATTTGTGAAGGACGCACCGTCATCATCACCGGCGCCGGCGGCGGCCTGGGCCGCGCCTATGCACTGGCCTTCGCGGCCGAGGGCGCGAACGTGGTGGTCAACGACATCCGCAAGGAAGCGGCCGACGCCGTCGTCGCCGAGATCGCCGCGGCGGGTGGCAAGGCGATCGCCAACGCCGACGACATCACCCGCATCGACACCGCACAGCAGATCGTCGATGCCGCCGTGGCGGCCTTCGGCGAGGTGCACGTGGTGGTGAACAACGCCGGCATCCTGCGCGACCGCATGTTCATCAGCCTGTCGGAAGACGACTGGGAGCAGGTCATGCGGGTGCACCTGAAGGGCCACTTCTGCCTCGCCAATATCCTCGGCAAGCGCTGGCGCGACCAGGCCAAGGCCGGTAACAAGATCGCCGCACGCATCATCAACACCAGCTCGGGCGCCGGCCTGCAGGGCTCGGTCGGGCAGTCGAACTATTCCGCGGCCAAGGGCGGCATTGCCGCGCTGACCCTGGTGCAGGCTGCCGAGCTGGCGCGCTACGGTGTCACCGCCAACGCGCTGGCCCCGGCCGCGCGCACCTCGATGACCGAGAGCGCGATGCCCGACGTGGTCAAGGCGCCCGAGACCGGCTTCGACGCCTGGGCAGCCGAAAACGTTGCGCCGCTGGTCGTCTGGCTGGGCAGCGAGCTGTCCTCGCACGTCACTGGCCAGGTGTTCGAGAGCCAGGGCGGGCGCATCTCGGTGTGCGACGGCTGGCGCACCGGTCCGCAGAAGGACAAGGGCGCGCGCCTGACGCCGATGGAAGCGGGCGCGACGGTCGATGAACTGATGAAGCAGGCCGTGCCTGCGCAAAAGGTATGGGGGACTTGAGATGAGCGAACGGGCGGTGGTGCAGGAGCGTCGTGATTTCCTGAAGACGGGTGCAGTGCTCGGCGGCGCGGCGGCTGTGGGCCTGGGTGGGGCCAGCCCCGCCGCTGCTGCAGTTGCCACGCCCGTGTCCCTGCCGCTGCCCGACTACGAGCAGTGGGACGCGACCGAGATCGCGTTGCGCATCCGCCGCGGCGACGTCAAGCCGAGCGAGGTGCTCGAGGCGGCGATCGCCCGCGCCGAGGCCTACGCGGCGATCAACGCCGTCACCGTGCCGCACTTCGATCTCGCACGCGAGGCCGCGCGCGCACTGGACGCTGCCGGCCAGGCCGAGCGCGAGGCGCGCCCCGCCTTGTCCGGTGTGCCGTTCGCGTTGAAGGATCTCGGCATCGCGCTCAAGGGCACGGTCACCACCAACGGCTGCGCCTTCTTCAAGGATGCGGTGGCCGACCATGATTCCACCCTGGTGCAGCGCTACCAGGCGGCGGGCCTCAATATCTTCGCCAAGCTCGCCTCGCCCGAATTCGGCCAGACCGGCACCACCGAATCGCGCCTGTTCGGCGCCACCCGCAACCCCTGGGATCTGGAGCGCAGTTCGGGCGGTTCCTCGGGCGGGGCCTCGGCGGCGGTCGCTGCCGGTGTGCTGCCGGTGGCCCACGCCAGCGACGGCGGCGGCTCGATCCGCATCCCGGCTTCGCATTGCGGCCTGTTCGGCCTCAAGCCCAGCCGCGGACTGATCCCGATGGGGCCGAAGTCGCTCGAAGGCTGGCTCGGCCTGTCGGCGCACAACGTGATCAGCCGCAGCGTGCGCGATACGGCTTTGCTGATGCAGCTCAGCCAGGGCGCGGAGCCGGGCGCGCGCACCTTGCCGCCGACCGCCGACCTGCTCGCGGCGCTGGAGCAGGCGCCGCGCGCGCTGAAGATCGGCTTGTTCCAGGCCAATCTGTTCGGCGCCGGCGTGCATGCGGAGTGCATCGAAGCGTCGAACAAGGCTGCCATCCTATGCGCCGGCCTGGGTCATCACGTCGAGCCGATCGACCTGTCGGCGCTGCCCTTCCTGGAGATGGCTGGCAGCATGGGCGTGGTCACCGCCAGCGGCATGCTCTACACCGTGCGCGAGCGCGAGAAGGTGCTCGGCCGCGAGGCGCGCGAGGACGAGTTCGAGCCGATCGACTGGCAAAGCATGCAGAAGGCCCAGTCCTACACCGCCGAGCAGATCCTCAAGGCGCGCAGCGTGTTCGACCGCGGCGGCCGTGTGCTGGACGAGCTGTTCGCGCGCTACGACCTGATCCTGTCGCCGACCACCGCCGCACTGCCGCCCAAGCTCGGCGAGCTCTCGCTCGACCAGCCCTTCGAGGACTTCGCGCGCAGGGCGGTGCTGGCGTCGGCTTTCACCTCCATGTTCAACATGACCGGCCTGCCGGCGATGTCGGTGCCGCTGCACTGGAGCGCCGAAGGCCTGCCGATCGGCGTGCAGTTCGCCGCGCCCTACGGCGGCGAGGCACGCCTGATCGCGCTTGCCGCGCAGCTGGAGAAGGCCGCGCCGTGGGCGGATCGCCGCCCGCCGCGGCTGGGCTGATCGACGGGTACCGCAGTCTTGGCGTACACACTGACGGGCCTGGAAGGCAAGCTCGCCGTTGTCACCGGCGCGGGGCGGATGCGCAGCATCGGCCGTTCGATCGCGGTCGAGCTTGCCCGCGCGGGCTGCGACGTCGTCATCACCGGCAGCGGCCGCTCGCCGGATTCCTTTCCGGATGACGAGAAGCGGGCCGGCTGGCGCGACATCGACTCGGTCGCGGAGGAAGTCCGCGCGCTGGGCCGACGCGCACTGCCGGTGGTCAGCAACGTGGCCGACCCGGACGCCGTCGCGGCCCTGGCCGACACGGTGATGCGCGAGTTCGGCCGGGTGGATTTCGTCATCAACAACGCCGGCGCCGCGCGCGCCGGCGACCGGGCCCCGGTGGTCGATGTCGATCCTGCCGCCTGGCGCAAGGTCATCGACGTGAACCTGAACGGCAGCTTCTACATGAGCCAGGTGTTCGGTCGCAGCTTGATCGAGCAGGGCGAGGGCGGCGCCATCATCAACATCTCGTCCGTGGGCGGCAAGCTGATGGCGCCCAACACGGCCGCCTACGCCGCCAGCAAGGCCGGGGTGCATGCGCTGACCGCGGCGATGGCGGGCGAGGTGGGGCGGTACGGGATCCGCGTCAATGCGATCTGCCCGGGCATCGTCACCACGTCCCGGCTGGACGACCTGTCGCCCGCGCAATGGGACGCCATCATCGACACCTACGTGCCCCTGAAGCGCGCGGGCGCGCCGGCGGAGATCGCCAGCATGGTGGTCTATCTGTGCAGCACCCAGGGCGCGTGGATCAGTGGCCAGCTCTACAGCGTCGATGGCGGGCAAGTGGCCGGGCGATAGGCGATCCGCAGCCGCCTGGTGCATGTCCGGACTTCATTCCCAAGGAAAACCGATGAATACAATCGCCTCACAGGGCGTCGCGGTCATCACCGGTGCCAGCCGTGGCGTGGGCCGCGGCGTGGCCGAAGCGCTCGGCGCGGCCGGCATGACCGTCTACGTCACCGGGCGCAGCACCACCGACGGCGCATCGCGCATCGGCGACACGCCGCTGCACGGCACCATCCACGACGCCGCCGCCGCGGTGACCGCCGCGGGCGGGCAGGGCATCGCGGTGCATTGCGACCATGGCGACGACGCCCAGGTGAAGGCGCTGTTCGAGCGCGTCGAACGCGAGCAGGGCCGCCTCGACATCCTGGTGAACAACGCCCTGGTCATCGACGACAGCCTGATCGAGCCAGGCCCGTTCTGGACCAAGCCGCTCGCCCAGGCCGACATGTTCGGTGTCGGGCTGCGTTCGAACTATGTTGCCGCCTGGCACGCCGCACCGCTGCTGCTGAAGGCGGGGCGGGGGCTGGTGGCGTTCACGTCCTCGTATGGCGCTGGGTGCTACATGCATGGCCCGGCCTATGGCGCGCAGAAGGCCGGCTGCGACAAGATGGCGGCCGACATGGCGGTGGATTTCGAGGGCACCGGCGTGGCCGCGGTGTCGCTGTGGCTGGGTGTTCAGCGCACCGAACGCACTGCCATCGCCGCCCGTCTGCGTGGTGACGCCTACGGCGACTTCATGGCGCGCAGCGAGAGCCCGCAGTTCGTCGGCCGCGTCATCCACGCACTGTGGCGCGATCCGGAGCTGGCCGCGCGCTCAGGACGCACGCAGATCGTTGCCGAACTCGCGCAGCGCTACGGCGTTCGCGACGAGGACGGCCGTGAACCGCCGACCTGGCGCAACATCCTCGGCGCACCCTGCGCCTTCCATCCCGCGCGCGTGAGCTGAGGGAACGCTACATGGATCTCGACAAACGTATCGCCCGCCTCGAAGCGCTCGAGGCGATCCGCCTGCTCAAGCACCGCTACCTCAACGCCTGCGACCTCAAGGACGTCGATACCATCCGCGATTGTTTCGCCAGCGGCCCGATCGTGATCGACTATGAAGCCGTCGGCCGTTTCGACGACCGCGACAGCTTCGTCGCCCTCTACCAGTCGCTCGCCTGCCACCCGCGCGTGCGCGACAGCCACCACGGCGCCAACCCCGAAATCGAACTGCTCGCCGCCGACCACGCGCGCGGGCGCTGGGCCTTGTCCTATTTCAATCTGGATGCCGAAACCGGCGCGACCCGCCGGCTGGGTGTGATGTATGACGACGAGTACCGTTGCATCGACGGCGCGTGGAAGATCGTGGCGACGCGGTCGCGGATACTGGCTGCGGTCGGCGCTTGATTGGGCCTCAGTCCACCGTCTCGAAGCTGTCCCTTGGCTGGCCGCAGTCCGGACACACCCAGTCGACGGGAAGGTCCGACAATGCGGTGCCGGGCGCAATACCTTGCCCTGGCAGGCCAGTCGCTTCGTCGTAGATGAAGCCACATGTCAGGCACATGTGGCTTGAGGTCGCGTCAGCGTACGGCATAGCGGATCGGCAGGCGGCGATAGCCACCCACGAAGTTCGACGCGATGGGTACTGGCGTGGCGGTCAGTTCGAGGGACGACAGGCGCGGGATCAGCTTGCCGAAGAATGCGTCCAGTTCGAACAGGGCCAACTGGCGTCCGATGCAGGCGTGCACGCCGTAGCCGAATGCGACGTGGCCCGAGGTGTCGCGGTCGATCAGGAAGCGGTCTGGTTCTTCGAACACTGCCTCGTCGCGATTGCCTGAGGGGTAGATCAGCGCCACCGCTTCGCCCGCGCGTAGCGTGACGTCGCGGAGCTGGAAATCCTCACTCGCAGTGCGCATGAAATGGTGGATCGGTGACACCCAGCGGCAGATCTCGTTGCTGGTGTTGCGCAGCAGCCCCGGATTGGCGACGAGCTTGGTCATCTCCTCCGGGTGGGTGGCGAAGCCCAGCATGCCGCCGGCCAGTGCGGCCGACGTTGTGTCATGGCCGGCGGTGATCGCGACCAGCACGTAGGAGAGCGCTTCGATCATCCCGATCGGATTGCCGTCGATCGATGCGTTGGCGATCGCGCTTGTCAGGTCGCCGGTTGGGCATGCGCGCCGTTCGGCCAGCATCTTGCCCAGATACCCGGCGAACTCCTCGAATGCGGCCGCACCGTAGTCGCCGTCCTGCTGAAGCTCGGGGTCGCCGGCTGCGAGCAGCGCCTGGGTCATGCGCAGGATGTAGGGCGCGTCTTCAAGCGGGGCGCCGAGGATCGAGGCGATGACTTCTAGCGGGTACCACACGGCGATGTCGCTCGCAAAGTCACATTCGCCGCCCATCCCGATCATGCGGCTGACGTATTTTTCGGCGATGGCGTCGATCCCGGGCGTGAGTTCGCGCAGGCCGCTGCCGATGAACCAGCGTGCGGCGATGTTCCGGTACTGGCTGTGCTCGGGTTCGTCCATGTCGAGAATGGTTCGCGAACCGCCCGTGCGACTGCCGTAGCGCGCGAGCGTCGCCGCCTCCATGGCCTCGGGAATCAAGGTCAGGCGTGGAGCGCTCAGGAAGATCCCGTGGTTCTTCTCTATGAGCTTGATGTCCTCGTTGCGGGTGATGAGCCAGAAGGGGCGGTACGGTGCCCGGTCGACCCAGGACACGGGCAAGTTGCGACGAAGGTGAGCGAGCTGGCGGTAGAGCCCGGCCTCGTCGGCGTAGGCCTCGGGCGAGAACACGTCGATGTCGTCCGGCAGTTGATGCTGTTGTTCCGAGGTCATGGTCGAGGCGCTCGTGAATGGTGGATGGGAAGCGTTGATCTGATCTAAAACTAACAACTATTAGTTTATAGTGTCAACTGCTCATCCATTGAGCTCCGTTGGAACAGACCAAGCAAGAATGAGGAGACACCCATGATCAGACGTATTGCCGGCACCTTGGCGACGCTTGCACTCATTGGCAGCGTTCAGGGGGCAGGGCCTTTGCCGGACGTGCAGCGCGACATCGACGAGCGCGAGGAAAGCCTCGCGTACCACATCGGCGTGCAGGCCTATGTATATGGCTATCCCGCTGTCGATCTGATGCACGTGATGGGGCGCGAGACGCGGCGCGCTGACGGGGTGCAGCGCGTCTATGCGCCAGTCAACACGATGTTCAACTACCGGACCCTGGCGACACCGGGCACCGAGGGCGACCTGCGTGCGCCCAATAACGACACCATCTACTTCAGTGCATGGCTCGATCTGTCCGCCGGCCCTGTGGTGCTGGACGTGCCCGATACCGCAGGGCGCTACTATACGGTGGCGATCAGCGATCTCTACGCCGAGACCGAGCACATTGGTCGTCGCACGACGGGCACCGGCGCCGGCCGGTTCCTGTTCGTGCCACCGGGGTGGCAGGGCGCACTACCCGCCGGCATGCAGCTGATCGAGAACTCGACCACCGTGGTGTATCTGCTGGGGCGCATGTACAGCGCAGGGGACGCCGATATGGAAGAGGCCAGTCGCTTGATCGACGCCTTTCGGATCAGCGCGCACGAGGGCAGTCACGAGCCGGCTCCGCGTGACTTTCCGGTGCGGGAGGATTTGCAGCGCGTCGAGTTCTTTACCTGGTTGAACCGTATCCTGCGTGAATCGCCCACAAGGGCCGACGAGGCCGCGCTGATGGCCCAGTTCGACCGGATCGGCGTCGGCCCAAGCCAGGTCTTTGACCTCGCCACGGCGAATCCCGCCGTCGTTGCAGGCTTGCAGCGCGCGCTCAAGGACGGCGCGCGCTTGATCGAGCTCGCGGCGCGCGAAAGGGTCGAGCCAGGCTGGATCGTGCTTCGCGATCTGGGGACCTATGGCTACAACTACCTGCGCCGGGCCGGCGTCGTGCGCACGGGTACGGGGGCGAACCGGGCGGAGGAGAACCTCTATCCGGCCAATTTGTTCTCAGCCGACGGCAAGTTGCTGCATGGTGGCCAGCGTTACACGCTCACATTCGAAAAAGGTGGCTTGCCGCCGGTGGATGCGTTCTGGTCCATCTCGGTCTACGACGCACGCACGCATGCCTTGGTCGAGAACCCGATCCGTCGCTACAGCATCGGCGACAGGACACCCGGACTGGTGCATGGCGAGGATGGGGCTCTGACGCTCCATCTGCAGGCCGACGAGCCCGCCGAGGGGCCGCACAACTGGCTGCCCACGCCGAGCGGCGCGTTCTATGTGATCGCGCGTCTCTACCAGCCACGGCAGGAGGCGCTCACCGGCGCCTACGTGCTGCCGCCACTGTGGCCGGTACCCGGGTCCTGAGGCATGGCCGGTGCGCCCCTGGGGTGATCGGGGCGCAGCGCCTGTTGCGAGAGTGCTGCGTCGACGAGCTCGAGCACCATCTCGACGTGGCGGGCGCGGCCCTCGGGTGCCATCGGGTCGATGCCGATCAGGTCGCGGTACAGCGGTGCAAGCGTGATGTAGGACACCAGCAGGTTGTTGAAGTCCATGACCGCCCAGGGCTGCAGCGCCTGGGGCATGCGTGCGCCCTCGGTGACCGGGGCGAACAAGGGTTCGAACAGTGCCTGGATCTGCGCGCCTGCAATCGGGGTTTCGGCCAGCGCGGCATGCTGCAGCAGGCGGGCGAAGTTGGGATGCGCGAAGTAGCACTCGACCATGCGTCGCGCCCAGGCCAGCGCCTCTCGTCGTCCGTGAGGCGCGCCCCCTGGCTGCGGTGCTGCGGCCGCGATGATGGGGCGAAAGTGCGCCATCAGTCTCTCCAGCACGGCAGCGTACAGGGCTTCCTTGTTCTTGAAGTGGTTGTAGAGGCTTGGCGTACGGATGCCGACCCGGTCTGCGATGTCACCGAGTGAGGTTGCGTGGTAACCCGTGCTGGCGAAGAGTTCCTCGGCAACGTCGAGAATGCGCTCTGAGGTGGGGCGGCTGTCCGTCATCGAATCGAGCTTGTGCTTGAAGCCGCCTATTCTATCGAGCCTCGTCACGGATACCGCTTGGTTTCATATTTTCCGTTCGGGAAACTCAGGGCCAGAGGGCCGCGCAAGGAAACAACTTTTCCCAATCGGGAATGTGGCGCGCATTTGCGGCCCCGTCCGTTTTGACGATGCTGCCCTCCTGCACCCCCCCTATAAATGACGGCATCTCCACCCTTCGAGGTTCGTGCCGTGAAAGAAGCCCCCGCCTACGTCCCCGGTCACCAGTTGCTGGCTGGCAAGTCCGTCCTGATCACCGCCGCTGCGGGCGCCGGCATCGGCTTTGCCGCTGCGCGCAAGTGCGCCGAAGAAGGGTGCCGCGCCTTGATGATCTCCGACATCCATCCGCGCCGCCTTGAAGAGGCGGTCGCGAAGCTGAAGGCCGACACCGGCCTGCAGAACGTCTGGGGCCAGCTGTGCAACGTCACCCATGAAGAGGAAGTGCAGGCCCTGGTCGCTGCCGCCGAGGACAAGCTCGGCGGGGTCGATGTGCTCATCAACAACGCCGGCCTGGGCGGCGAGAAGCGCGTCACCGAGATGACCGACGACGAGTGGAGCCGGGTGCTCGACATCACCCTCACCGGCACCTTCCGCATGACGCGCGCGATGCTGCCGCACATGGAGAAGCGTGGTCGCGGCGCCATTGTGAACAACGCCTCGGTGCTGGGCTGGCGTGCGCAGAAGGGCCAGGCCCACTACGCCGCGGCCAAGGCCGGCGTGATGGCGCTGACGCGCTGCTCGGCGGTCGAGGCGGCCGAGCACGGCGTGCGCATCAACGCGGTGTCGCCGTCGATCGCGCTGCACGAATTCCTGAAGAAGGCGTCCAGCGAGGAACTGCTCGCCCAGCTTGCCAGCCGCGAGGCTTTCGGCCGCGCCGCAGAAGTGTGGGAAGTGGCCAACGTGATGGTCTTCCTCGCCAGCGACTACGCGTCCTACATGACCGGCGAAGTGCTGTCGGTCAGCTCGCAGCACGCTTGAGGGGCGCGGCGATGACCATGGTTTTCTCCAGTGCCGAGCAGTTGGTTGCGGCAGAGGGTCAGGATCTGGGCACGACCGACTGGGTCGAGATCCGCCAGGACCGCATCGACCGGTTTGCCGACGCCACCGACGACCACCAGTGGATCCACGTCGATCCCGCGCGCGCCAAGGACGGCCCCTTCGGCGCCTGCATCACGCACGGCTACCTGACGCTCGCACTTGCCAACCTGTTCCTGCCGCAGTTGATCCGCGCCGACAACCTGAAGATGGGCGTCAACGTCGGCTGCGACCGCGTGCGTTTTCCAGCGCCGGTCAAGGTCGGCTCGCGCATCCGCGGCCGCGGCGAAATCCTCAAGGTCGAGCGCATCAAGGACGCGGTGCAATCCACCGTGCGCGTGACCATCGAGATCGAGGGCAGTGAGCGCCCCGGCTGCGTGGTCGACACCATCAGCCGCTACACCTTCAACGATTGAATTCCCGAGAGAGCACATCGCCATGACCGAAGCCGTCATCGTTTCCACCGCGCGCACCGCGCTGACCAAGTCCTTCCGCGGCTCCTTCAACGACACCGAGGCGCCGGTGCTGGGCGGCCATGTGGTGCGCGCCGTCGTCGAGCGTGCCGGCATCGAGCCCGGCGCGGTCGAGGACGTGATCATGGGCGCTGCCGTCCAGCAGGGCACCCAGGCCTACAACATCGGCCGCCTGTGCGCCTACACCGGCGGTCTGCCCGACACGGTGCCGGGCATGGCGCTCGACCGCATGTGCGCCTCGGGCCTGATGACGATCGGCGTCGCCGCCAAGAACATCCTGGCCGGCGAGATGAAGATTGCGGTGGCGGGCGGCGTCGAGTCGCTGTCGCTCACCCAGACCAAGCACAAGAACACCTACCGCGCGCAGTCCGAAGCGGTGAAGGCGATCGTGCCCGCGGCCTACATCCCGATGCTGGAGACGGCCGAGATCGTGTCGGCGCGCTACGGCATCTCGCGCGCCGCGCAGGACGAGTTCTCGCTGCAGAGCCAGCAGCGCACCGCCGCCGCGCAGGCCGCCGGCCTGTTCGACGCCGAGATCGTGCCGCTGGCGGCGCGCAAGCTGGTGTTCGACAAGGAAGGCAAGCCGGTGGGTCACGAGGACGTCGTCGCCACCCGCGACGAGTGCAACCGCGCCTCGACCACGCTGGCGGATCTCGCCAAGCTGAATCCGGTGGTCAAGGATGGCCAGTGGGTGAAGCAGGGCGAGTTCGTCACCGCCGGCAACGCCTCGCAGCTGTCGGACGGCGCCTCGGCCGCGCTGGTGATGAGCCGCGACGAGGCCGAACGCCGCGGCATCGCGCCGCTGGGTGCCTACCGCGGCATCGCCGTGGCCGGCTGCGCGCCGGACGAAATGGGCATCGGCCCGGTGTTCGCCATCCCCAAGTTGCTCGAGCGCTTCAACCTCAAGGTGAGCGACATCGGCCTGTGGGAGATCAACGAGGCCTTCGCCTGCCAGGTGCTCTACAGCCGCGACAAGCTCGGCATCCCCAACGACCGCCTGAACGTCAACGGTGGTGCCATCGCCATCGGTCACCCTTTCGGCATGTCGGGCGCGCGCATGGTCGGCCACGCGCTGCTCGAAGGCCGTCGCCGCGGCGTGCGCTATGTGGTGGTGTCGATGTGCATCGGCGGCGGCATGGGCGCAGCGGGCCTGTTCGAGGTGCTGTGATGAGCCTGACGCTGTCCGACGAGCAACGTGCACTGCAGGAGACGGCGGCCGACTTCCTCGCTGCCCATACCAACGCGCGCAAGGATGCCGACGCCGATGCCGAACTGTGGTCGCGCATCGTCGAGCTGGGCTGGGCTGCGGTGCAGGTGCCGGAAGACTTCGACGGCCTCGGCCTGGGGCCGGTCGAACTGGCGCTGCTGATGGAGGAAATGGGCCGGCGTCTGGTGCGCACCCCCTTCCTGGCCAACGTGGTGCTGGCACAGACCGCGCTGCTGCAGGCTGGCACCACCGAGGCGCAGCAGGGCGCGCTTGCCGCGCTGGCCTACGGTGAGCGTACTGCCACGCTGATCCTGGGGCCGGGGTTGGATGCCGAACCGGCCTCGTTGAGCGTGAAAGCGCGCCGCGACGGCGAGGGTTGGGTGCTGGCCGGCGAGGCGGCGCAGGTGCTCGATGATGGCCTGCTCACCCACGCCTACGTGGCGGCACGTATCGAGGAGGCGCCGGGCGTGGCGCTGTTCGAGCTCGCTGCGGATGCGGCCGGCCTGACCCGCACGCCGCTCGACGTCTTCGACCTCACCCGGCCGCAGGCGCGCTGGACCTTCGCCGAGGTCCGCGTGGGCGCTGAGGCCCGCGTCGACGATCCGGCACGAGTGCTGGCCGGCCTTGCACGCACGCGCGTGCTGGCGGCCCTGCAGCTTGCGGCCGAGCAGGTCGGCGGTGCGGCGCAGTGCCTGCAGCTGGCCGTCGATTACACCAAGGAGCGGGTGCAGTTCGGCAAGCCGGTGGCCAGCTTCCAGGCGGTCAAGCACCGCGTCGCCGAGATGATGGTGCGCATGGAAACCGCGCGTTCCACCGTACGCGGCGTGGCGGCGCAAGTGGCGCAGGGCGCGCAGGGGAACGGACTCGACGACGCCGCGCTGGCGGCCGAGGTTGCCGCGGCGCGCGTGCAGGCCACCGAGGCCTACCGCTACTGCGCGCAGGAAGCCATACAACTCCACGGCGGCGTGGGCTTCACCTGGGAGTATGACCCTCAGCTGCACTTCAAGCGCGCGCAGTGGGCCAGCCAGTGGTTCGGCCCCACCCGCGACTGGCGCGAGGCGCTCGCCGCCCATCTGCTCGACGCCGCCTGACCGCAAGAACAAGGACCGATGAGCATGAACGAACAGGAATTTCGCCAGGAAGTCGCCGACTGGATGGCGACCCACCTGACGGGCCGCTTCGCCTGCCTGAAACACCGCGGCGGCCCCGGTGACGAGGAAGCCTATCCGGCGCTGCGCAAGGAATGGGAGCAGGCGCTGGCCGCGGGCGGCTGGGTCGGCCTGGGCTGGCCGAAGGAGCACGGCGGGCGCGACCTGCCGCTGGCGCTGCAGCTCGCCTTCCATGAGGAATACGTGCGCGCCGGCGGGCCGGGCCGCATCGGCCACATCGGCGAGACGCTGATGGCGCCGACGCTGATTGCGCTCGGCACGCCTGCACAGCAGGCCCGCTTCCTGCCCGGTATCCGCGAAGGGCGTGAGTACTGGGCGCAGGGCTACTCCGAGCCGGGCGCCGGTTCAGATCTCGCCGCCATCACCACGCGCTGCTGGCAGGACGAGGACGGTCGCTGGCGGCTGCAGGGGCAGAAGGTATGGACCTCGCTCGCACACGAGTCGGACTGGGTGTTCGTCATTGCCCGCAGCACGCCCGGTTCGGTGGGGCGCGAAGGGCTGTCCTTCCTGCTCGTGCCGCTCGACCAGCCGGGCGTCGACATTCACCCGATCCGCCAGATGACCGGTGAGGCCGAGTTCAACTCGGTGTTCTTCGACGGCGCGGTGACCGAGGCCGACTGCATCGTCGGCAAGCCGGGCGAGGGCTGGAAGGTGGCGATGGCATTGCTCGGCTTCGAGCGCGGTGTATCCACGCTCGGCCAGCAGATGCACTTCATCCATGAGCTGCAGCTGGTGGTCGACGTCGCGCGCGGCAATGGCGCTGCGCGCGACCCGGCCATCCGCCAGCGCATCGCCGACGCCTGGGTGGGCCTGCAGGGCCTGCGCTACAACGGCCTGCGCATGCTGGAAGAGGACACCAGCTCGACCACGGTGAGGCCCGAGGCGCTGATCTACAAGTACGCGTGGTCGAACTGGCACCGCGAGCTTGGCCAGCTGGCGATGGATGTGATCGGCGTGGCGGGCGACGTGCGCTCGGACGACGACGCGGTACGCCGCCTGCAGCAGGTGTTCTTCTTCTCGCGTGCCGACACCATCTATGCCGGCACCAACGAGATCCAGCTCAACATCATCGCCGAGCGTGGGTTGGGCATGCCGCGCGCTTGAGCGCCTGCGCGCAAGCATGACCGCCTGCAGGACGACATTTTCCCGGAGAAGATGGGATGCCCATTCCCGACCTGTTCCGCGGGCGGCTCGCGCTGCCGCTGATCGGTTCGCCGATGTTCCTCGCCAGTGGCCAGGCGCTGGTGCTGGCACAGTGCAAGGCCGGCGTTGCCGGCAGCTTCCCGACGCTGAACGCGCGCACGCCCGAGCTGCTCGACCAGTGGCTGACACACATTGCGGCGGATCTGGCGGCCTGGGATCGCGCGCATCCTGAGCGCCCGGCTGCGCCCTATGGTGCCAACCTGATCCTGCACAGATCCAATCCGCGGCGCGACGCCGACCTTGATTGCGTGGTCAGGCACCGGGTGCCCTTCGTGATCACCTCGGTGGGCCGCCCGGATGCGGTGGTCGAGCGTGTGCACGACTACGGCGGGCTGGTGTTCCACGATGTCATCAACGTCGAGCATGCGCGCAAGGCTGCCGCCAGTGGCGTGGATGGCCTGATTCTCGTGTGTGCGGGCGCCGGTGGCCACGGCGGCACGATGTCGCCTTTTGCACTGGTGGCCGAAGTGCGTGCGTTCTGGGACGGTCCCCTGCTGCTGGCGGGCGCCTTGTCGAGCGGGCGAGCATTGCGTGCCGCCGAGGTCATGGGCGCCGACCTGGGCTACATGGGGACGCGCTTCATCGCCACCCGCGAGGCCGCGGCCGATGCCGCGCACAAGGACATGATCGTGCGCGACGGCGCGGCGGACATCGTCTACACCCCGGTGTTCAGCGGCATCTGGGCCAACTACCTGAAGAACAGCGTGCGCGCGGCGGGGATCGACCCCGACGGGCTCGATGGCCGCCAGGACGGCGGCAAGGACGACCTCTTCGCCGGGCTCGACGCCAAGCCCAAGGCGTGGAAGGAGGTGTGGTCGGCCGGACAGGGCATCGGCAGCATCCACGACGTGCCCTCGGTGGCCGAGCTGGTGGCGCGCATGAAGCGCGAATACACCGAGGCCGCCGCGCAGCCGGCCGTGTTTGCCGGATCCGCCGCGATATCGGTCGAAGCGTCGGCCGGAGCGGGGGCATAAACATGCGGTGGAAGATGATCTACCTCGCGCGGCGCAACCCCGCGCTGGCGCCCGAGGACTTTCCGCAGGCCTGGCGCGAGCACTCGGCGCTCGGCCGCGAATGCCGCAACGTGCAGGACAAGGTCAAGGCGGTGCGCCAGTGCTCGCGCGTGCTCGACCGACCGGGCGTGCCGCGCGGCGCCAGTGCCGACTACGACGGCGTCAACCTGCTGTCGCTGCGCGACCGCCAGGCTGCCGACGACATCTGGAACGACGAGGAGACGCTGCGCATCATGCGGCCCGACGAGCCGCGGGTGTTCTCGACCTACGTGCGCGACTTCACCCTGGTCGCAAGCGAGCAGGTGCTGGTCGACGGCGCGGAGACCGGCGTGTGTCTGGTGCTGTTCCTGCGCGCGCGGCGGGGGCAGCGCTTGCAGGCGCGTGGCCTCGCCGGCGCCCTCGCCGCGCCGTGGTCGGCTGGGACGCGCCTGGTATGGAACGAGGTGGTGGGCGAGCGACCGCCCGGCTACGAATACGACGCGATCGTCGAGGCCTGGTATGAATCGGTCGATGCCGTGGCCGCAGCGTTCGCCGGCCCGCCGGTGTGGCACTGGCTGCCGCCGGCCTTGGCAGACGCTGTCGATACCGCCGGGTCGGTGTGCATGTTCACCCGGATTACGCACCGGCGGCCCTGAGCGCCGTTTCAGCAGGGGCGATCGGGTTTCCCGAGATCAAAGTCGAGCTGGCGGTGATGGCGGATCGCGAGCAGATGCACGGTCTCGGGCAGTCGTGCGTAGAGGATCAGGTAGTTCGTCAGTACGTACTCGCGGATGCTGCCTGCGGCGTCCAGAGCGCTCAATGACTCGATCACCGCTTCGCGCTTGAATTGCGCTTCCATCGAGTCGGCGGAGCGGGCGAGATGGTCACGCCCGATGTCGGGATGCCGCTCAAGCATGGGGATCACGCGTTCCGACAACTCATCCAGCAGTCGATCGAAGGCCTCGGGTGCTTCGGCTCGGGTCAGAAAGGCTTCGATCTCATCCAGATTGCGCTCGAAGTTGTGCGTGATCCGCACCGCGGTCGGCCTGCTCATGCTCGCGAGCGCACCTGCTTGCGCTCCGCCAGTGCTTCCCTCGCGTCACGCGTGCGGCCGGACGCAAGGTCCTGCAGGCCCCGCTGCACTTCGTCCAGCATCACCAGATGGAGATGGGCTTGCTCCAGTCGATGGTAGTAGTCGAGCCGGTCAGCATCGACGAGCGCAACGTAGCTCTCACCGTTCTTGGTGATGATCTTCTCTGCACCGGCTTTGACCTGCTCGGCCAGTTCGGACAACTGCGCGCGCGCTGAAGTCAGCGACACGATGTCTTGGGCTGTGATCGTCATGGCAGAACCTCCATGTACAGAATTAAGTGCTGAATTCTAGAGCATCGAGCGGACGGCGAACATCACCGTTCTTCAGGCGTATCCAGGTAGCGCAGGATGTGCAAGGCCACCGCTTCGGCCTGCTCCGGCAGCAGGGCGTGGCCGGCGTTGGCGATGACATGGCGGGTCGCCCGCTCGCCGAGCTGTGTCGCAAGCTTCTCCGAGTCTGCGGGCGCGGCGGCAGTGTCGTCGGCCGGCTGCAGGATCAGCATCGGCGCCGAGCCGCCATGGCTCCAGCTCGAATAGGATTGTGCGGTGGTCGCGCGCGTCTGGTGCAGTGCCGCGAGCGGATACCAGCCCTTGACCCAGGCCGCGGGCACGGTTTCGCCCGCGAAGAAGGCGAGCGCGATCGCCGCGTCCCGCGCTGCGCCGTCGAAACCGAACACCGCCTTGCGGATCGCGGCGTTGATGTCGGGCGGGGGCGGCTTGCCGCCCCCAGCGGCCAGCAAGACGAGCTTGCGCACTCTCTCCGGATGATTGACGGCGAACACACGGGCAACCCGGTTGCCGTACGCGTGGCCGACTACCGCGTGCGCAGTGGCGACGCCCTCGGCGTCGAGCACGGCGGCGATGTCAGCGGCGTAGTCGGCCAGGCTCACATCCAGGCTGCCGAACGCCGACCCCTCTATGCCCTGCGGCTGAATGGCCAGGCTGCGATAGCCGGCATCCGCCAGCGCCTGGGCCAGCTGATTGAAGTCGGCCGCAGAGCGGGCGAAGCTGGGCAATAGCACCACTGCCTCGCCTTGACCAAGACGGTGGTAGACCAGGTCACCTGCTGGGCCGCCGATGACGATGCGCGTGCCAGCAGCAGCCTCAGCGCGTCGGTCCTGCAGGACGACAATGAGGCCGGCAATCAGCAGCAGTATCACGATCAGCGTGCAGGCCACCGAACGTTTCAGCATGGTCATGGTTCTAGTCTCCCGACGACAGATCGTTCAGGAACTGCTGGAGTGCCCGGTCGAAAGGGGCCAGCAGGGCGGGAGAGGTGACATCCGGCTGGTCGCGGGGTGTGTGGAAGTAGCGATGACTGCCGACGAAGCCAGCCACCGGATAGCCCGCATCGCGGTACAGCGTCAGCTCGCCGCCGCGGCTTTCCGGCAGATGCTCGACGGGCAACACCCTGATGGCGGTGACTTCCGCGAGTGCGCGATGCAACCGCTCCTGGAGCTGCTCGTTCGCAAATGCGTAGCTGTTCGGCTGCATTCGTTCCAGCGGTACAGCACGACCGTCGCGAATCTCCCAGTCGCGGGTGCCGATCGAGGCGCCTAGATGCAGCCACGCACGCACGGCCTCGGGGGGCGGCAGAACGCCTTCGCCGAGTAGAGTGCGGGCGCCAAGGTAGTCCAGCTCGTGCCCGCTTGCAGCGACGAACAGATAGTTCGTGCGCCCCTCCTGCGCGGCCATCGCGCGCGCGAGGCTGAGCCACAACGCGACACCGGGGCCGCGTTCGCCTGCGGCGCCGAACCAGCCACTGGTCGGGGTCGAGACGACAACCCACGGACCCGTGCCGCGCCGTACGCGGCCCAACAGATTGATGCCATGGGCCTCCTCCTGAACGCCCGTGACGCGCAAGGTGACGTCCTGGCCGAGCGCCTGCCTGATCGTTGGAGCACTGGAGGCCGGAACGATCAATACAGGCAGCGGCAGCGGCGCCTGTACATGAGGGGGCTTGGCATTCTGTTGGTAGAGCTTGCCCGAAGGGTGGTCGATCGCGAGAACGAGTCCGACGGCGCCGGCCGTGGCGGCCCGTTCAGCCCAAAGGGCGACGTCAACTTCATGCCAGACGCCGGCCGTGTCGCCATCGACCCAGGCGATCGAGTTCGTCGGGCCCTCCAGCCCGCCGTCGGCACGCAGTTGGACCAGGGGCGCCGGTGTGCCGGATGGCGGTGTGATTGCCGGGAACCAGGCCGGGAATCCCGCCACGGTGCCACCGGCGGTGATCAACTCTGCCGAGTCGGGGACGAAGCGGTTCACGCTGAAGGGGCGGCGCTCCACCGAAATGCCGGCGGCCTCGATTTCGCGGGCCATCCAAGCGCTGGTCTCAAGGTCTGCGGGTGTTCCGGTCCGGTGCGCGCCGAAGGATGCGTACTTGTTGAGATCATCAAACAGCCGGCCCCCTGGGGCGGGTTCGGCGATGGCTGCCGAGCCGATGAAGAAGCTGATCAGTGCGGCGCAGCCGAGGAGCTTTGGATCAGTCATACGAGCTCCTGAGGGCAGCATGCCCGCATGGTGTAGAGGATGCGTCCGTGGAAGGGCTTGTTGCGGTGTCGCTCATTGCGCGCCCATCCGCAGGGAGCCGCCCTTCTGCCGTGGCGGGCAGGCCTGGAGGCTGGCAAGGTGGGCGCCGACTGCGTCCGCTACCTGGCCGCCGAAAGCCACCCCCATCCGCATGGCGAGGTCGTTGCTTTTTTGCCCGCCGTGTTGCTCATAGGGATCCATGCGCAGGTTGAACACCAGCGAGCTCGGCTTGTGGCTGTCGAAGAAGCCCTCGCGCGTCTGGAAGTGGCTCTTCCAGGGACCGATGCGGATCGCGGTGTATTTGCTCTCGTCGTAGTAGTGGACCACGTTGCGCGCCGACGGGGCTTCGCCGGTCCAGTGGGCCAGGTTATCCACACCGTCGATGCAGACCTGATGGCTCTTGCGCAGGCGTTCCGCCACACCTGTCACCCCGGCGGCGGCGGCCAGCGTGGTGAACAGGTCCTCGTGCGTCTGGATGCCGTTGGATACCGAGCCGGCAGGGATCGCCGCCGGCCAGCGCACCAGCATCGGCACCCGCACGCCGCCCTCCCAGGTGGTGGCCTTCTCGCCGCGGAAGGGGGTGGTGCCGCCATCGGGCCACCAGGCCGACATGGCGCCGTTATCCGTGGTGTAGATGACGATGGTGTCGCGCGCGATGCCCAGCTTGTCGAGGTGGGCGAGCAACTGGCCGACGTGGCCGTCGTGCTCCATCATGCCGCTGCCGAATACGTCGAACTCGGACGAGATGTCATTGGCCAGGCTGCGGGATTCCTCCTTCAGGTGGGTGTAGATGTGCATGCGCGTCGGGTTGAACCAGGCGAAGAAGGGCTCACCGGCCTGGGCCGCGCGCTCCATGAAGTCCTGCGTGCGGGCGAGGAATTCCTCGTCCGCGGTTTCCATGCGTTTCGAGGTCAGCGCGCCGGTGTCCTTGCAGCGCTGCTTGCCCCAGGCGCCGAAGCGGGGGTCGGGGGCACTGTCGTCGGTGGCGCTGGCGACGCAGTCGAGCACGCCGCGCGGGCGGTAGCGGCTGTTGAAGCCGGGGTCCTGTTTCCACATCGCCAGCTCGGGCTCTTCCTCGGTATTGAGGTGGTAGAGATTGCCGAAGAACTCGTCGAAGCCGTGCACCGTAGGCAGATGCTCATTGCGGTCGCCGAGGTGGTTCTTGCCGAACTGGCCGGTACGATAGCCGGCGCTCTTGAGCACTTTCGCCAGGGTCGGATCGCGCGCGTCCAGCCCGACCGGCGAGCCGGGCAGGCCGACGGTGGTGAGGCCGGTGCGGATCGGCAGCTGGCCGGTGATGAAGGCGCCGCGCCCCGGGGTGGAGCTGGGGTGGGCGTAGTGGTCGGTAAACAGCAGGCCTTCGCGGGCGATGCGGTCGATGTTGGGCGTGGGCACCATCATGCCGTGGCTGTACGCGCCGACGTTGGTGTGGCCGACGTCGTCGCTCATGATCACCAGGATGTTGGGTGGCTTGGCCTGCGCCTTGGCGGGCGCCGTGCCGGCGAGGGCCGCGGCGAGCATGGCACCGGCGAGGGCCCGTCGGGGGTTTGTGCCGGGTGTCCGCATCGGTCGGTTCTTGTTCATGGCTGTCTCCTCAGTTTGGGATGATCGGACCCGGTGTACGCACACCGAGCCGGCGCCGGATTTCCGGCATGTCCCGCGTGACGCGGGCGTAGAAGGCGGCGAGGCCTTCGCACAGGTAGTTCAGGCCGGGCTCGCCTTCCGGTGTGCGCAGCAAGCGGTTCTTCGGGCACTCGCCCCAGCACAGCTGCAGCTGCGGGCAGCGCCGGCAGTGACCAGGCAGGCTGTCGTGCTTGGCGAGGCCGAAGCGGACCTGCTTGTCGGCGAAGGCGAGGTCGCCCTGGTGCACCTCGCGGATGTTGCCGAGGCGGTACTCCGGATAGACGAAGTGGTCGCAGGCATAGAGTTCGCCGTCGTGCTCCAGCGCCATCGCCTTGCCGCATACCGGCGCGCTGGTGCACATCTGCGCAGGCAGGCCGAGCGATTGCGCGACCGCGGTCTCGAACACATTGATGTGCAGGCGGCCGAAGTCCTGCGCCAGCCATTCCGCCCACACGGCACACAGGAAGTCGCCATAGTCGCGGGCATCGACCGACCACTCGGTGACGATGGACAGCGGGTGGTCGGGCCGTGTGCGTGGCGTGCCGAGCAGCGGCATGTCGGCCGGTCGGGCGAGACCGGGCGCGCGCAGCTTGAAGTCGCGGGTCTCGACGCAGGGCGTGAACTGGATGCGGAAGCTGCCCGGGATCGCGCGCAGGCTGCGATAGACCTCGAGCGGCGCGCGCGCGACGTCGCGATTGACCACGCACAGCAGGGAGAAGGGGACCTCGGCCACCGCCAGCCGATTGGCGGCGGCGATGACGCGATCGTAGGTGGGCTCGCCGCCCTTGGTCGGGCGGTAGCGGTCGTGCAGTTCGCGGGTGCCGTCCACGCTGAGGCCGACGACGAGGCCGTGGGCCTTCAGGAAGGCGACCCATTCGTCGTCGAGCAGCAGGCCGTTGGTCTGCAGGTCGTTCTCGATGCGCTGGCCGGGCTTGCGGTGGCGCGCCTGCAGTTCGACCACGCGGCGGAAGAAGTCCAGCCCCATCACCGTGGGTTCGCCGCCCTGCCAGGAGAACACCACCTCGTCGCCGGTCTGGGCCTCGATGTACTGGCGGATGTGGGTCTCCAGCAGCCCCGTGTCCATGCGCGCGTTGCGACCGTGCTGCAGCAGGTCGGTCTTGTGCAGGTAGAAGCAGTACGGACAGTCGAGGTTGCACAGCGCGCCGGCCGGCTTGACCATGACGTGGTAGCGGTAGTGCCGCCCCGGCGGCAGCGCGGGCAGCTTGCAGCGCGGGGCCGCGCTTGCGACGGGCGTGCTCATGCGGGCAGGCCGAGTTCGGGCAAGTCGAATTCGGGCCAGGCGCCGGACACGTAGGTCTGACAGTTGCCCCAGCCGGTGGCGCCCGTGGCGCTGTCGACGACCTCGATCATGCAGTCGCGGAACTGGTTGAGGATGGCGACCGCTTCGGGCTGCGAACAGTCGGCGAAGTGCTCGCCCTCGACGTGCAATGGGCCGCGGTAGCTGCCATGGTTCTTGCCGTCGAGTCGGTGGTAGCCACCGCCGCCAAGGTGGAAGCCGGTATCGCCCAGCGGGCGCGCGCGCAGTTCGCGGGTGCTGCCGTCGGCCATGCGCAGATGAAAGACGCCGCCGAGCAGACGGCGGTTGCGCGGGTCGAAACGCAGCGCGGGCTCGATCGCCGCGACCGGCACCCGGCGCCCGTCGGCGTATTCGAAGTGGCCTTGCACCTGCTTCTGTTCGAAGCCCTGGGCGGCGTAATGCAGGTAGTACTGGTGATAGGCGTAGGTGCTGCCGTCGGCCGCCTGGAAATAGAGCGGGTTCCAGATCGCGAGCACGCGCATGTGGGCGGAGTCCACCGGCTCGGGCGCGAGGTCGGTGAGCGGCTGGCCGACCGCCGGGCGGATGCCCCAGGAGTGGTCGCGGGTCATGATCCAGGTGTCGGGCGTCACCTCGGTGCGCCGGCCCTCGAGCTCGACCCAGCCGCGGGCATGGCCGGTCTGGTGGTAGCGGATCTGGTCCGCGGTACGGCGGTAGCCGGTGAGGCCACGGCGGTCTTCGCGCGCCTCGACGAAGCAGGGCACGATGCCTTCGAGCTCGAGGTCGAAGGCGATCGGCTGCACGTCGGTCGCGTCCAGCCTTACGCGGATGCGCCTGAGCGGCTCGATGACCTCGTAGTGGAGGGGGCCGACGCCGATGCTGTCGGGCGCGCGCGACAACGCGCGGCTGGCCTGCACCGCCCATTGCGCGACCCCGCGCGAGACGCCGCCGTAGCCATCGACCACGTTGCGGTTCACATATTTGCCGAAGCCGAAGCCCACCTGCAGCGAGCCGTCGCGCGCGGCAGCCATGCCGCACACCTTCTCCGTCCATGCGGGGTCGGTGTGCGCGACGCTGGCGAAGGTATCGACGATCTGATGGTTGAAGCCTTCGTCGGCGGCCAGCAGTGGTCCGATGCTGCCTCCGCTCATGGCGTGTCTCCGTGTGCTTTCATGTCCTGTCTCCAGCTTTGTTAGAGTTGAGATGTCCGCGGTGAAAGCGTGTGTCCGAAAGTATGGGACGTGCGCCCGCAGGTCTGGAATTCGTATTGCAGGGCGCCGCATCCGGGATGCAGGTTGCTGATTTGAATATGGAAAATGGCATTTCCCGCGACGTCTGCGGACATGCCTCGCATTCTCATGGCCAGCAAGAAGACTTTACTCATCGACGTACCCGCCCCCGGGCGCCTGCCCGCTCCCCGCAAGCTGCCCACCCAGTCGCGTTCGCGCTCGCTGGTGACGGCACTGGTCGAGGCCTGCATCCACATCCTGGAGCGCGAGGGGGCGGAGGCGCTGACGGTGAACCGGCTTGCCGAGGTCTCGGGCGTCGCCGTCGGCTCGATCTACCAGTACTTCCCTAACAAGGAGGCGGTGGTCAGCGTCGTTTTCAACCACATCCTCCATGAGGAGGTCACCGTCCATGTGCCAGCGCTGCGCGAACGCGTCACGGGCATGCCGCTGGCAGGCGCGCTGCGCGAGATCCTGGAGAACATGGTGCGAGTGGAACTGCGCCTGTACCGCTTGCACCGCGAGTTCCACCTGCGTTACCACGCGGACCTGCAGGTGGGGATGCGCCTGGGCCCCTACGAAAGCTCGCGCCAGTACATCGATGACGCCTGGGGGCCTTTCGTCGCGCTCTACGTGCCCGACATGGATCCGGTGCGGCGTGACATGAGCGCGTACATGCTGTGCATGGCGCTGAGGTCGACGATCCGCGTGGGTCTGGAGGACGCGCCCGAGCGTGTCGAATCGCCGGTGTTCCTGGACTGCCTGCTGGCCATGGCGCTTGGCGTGCTCGATCCGCGACTCCCCCCCGAGCCTGATGCGCCGGGCGTCGGCCAGAATGCGACCGGTGCACGGCCGGCACCGCCTTCTTGACATGTATCGCTTTTAAAAACAGGGCCTTGGCTTCGTTGTTCGGGTTGCGCCAATGCGAATCGCAGCCCTTTCCTGCGCTCCCTATACTGGCTTCGTCCTGACTGCTCCGCAGCTGCGGGGCGCTCGGGCGCCGAAGACGGTGACAAGGAGACTCCCGCATGAACCAGGATCCCGCCGCGATCGTCGCGGCGCTGGCAAGCTGGCTGGCCGAACGCTGGCCGCACAAGCGCAGCATCGAACTGGTGGATGTACGCCCGCCGATCCAGGGTTTTTCGAACGAAACCTGGCTGCTCGACCTGTTGTGGGAAGAGGAGGGCGTGCGCGAACGCATCCCGCTCGTGCTGCGCCTGCAACCTGCCGACATTGCACTTTTCCCGCACTACGATCTGTCGATCCAGTATCGCTGCATGGCCCGCCTGGCCGGTAGCGACGTTCCCGTGCCGCGCCTGCTTGGCGAGGCGGGCGTCCTGTCGGATGAAACCAGCCCGCTCGGGCGGCCCTTCTACCTGATGGAGCGCATGCCCGGCCGTGCGCCCACCGAGAACCCGCTCTACCACCTCGACGGCTGGCTGCACGCGCTGCCCGTTGAGCGGCGCCGTGGAGTGTGGTTGAACGGCGTAGAGATGATGGCGCGCGTCAATCGGCTCGACGTGGCGGTGCTCGGCCTCAATTTTCTCGATACGCCCACGATGGGTGAGTCGCCGCTCGATCGCCAGTTGCGCAGTCTGCGCGACTTCCTCGCCTGGGCCGAGTCGCTTGCCGAGCCGTATCCGCTGCTGCGTGCTGCGCTCGCATGGCTCGAGGCGAACCGGCCGCAGGGTGGGCCGGTGGGCCTGTGCTGGGGCGATGCCAAGCTCGGCAACTGCCTGTTCGACGAGGACGACGATCGCTGCACCGGCGTGCTCGACTGGGAGTCGGCGCACCTGGGCAACCCGGTGGACGATCTCGGCTGGTGGCTCATGCTCGATCGCTCGCTGTGCGATGGCTACGGCTATCCACGCCTCGAGGGCCTGCCTTCGCGCGACGAGACCATTGCCCACTGGGAACGCCACAGCGGCCTGAAGGCGGACAACCTGGCCTACTACGAGCTGTTCTGCGCCTTCAAGTTCGCCCTCATCATGGCGCGCATCGGCTGCCTGTTCATGGACCGCGGCTTCGTTGCGCGCGAACAGCGCATGGACCTGAACAACGGTGGCAGCAGCATCCTGCGCATCCTCGCTGCCGAGCAGGGGCTACCGTTCGTGCAGGGAGGCGAAGCATGCTGACGGCCGCCGACGATTACCCGGTCCATCAGCTGCCCGAGCCGGTGGCTTTTGCCGGCAGCGACCGCAACTTCTACGACCGTTACTACTTCCAGGGCTATGACGCCGCCGGCAAGGTGTTCTTCGGTGCGGCGCTTGGCGTCTACCCCCACCTGAACATCATCGACGCGGCCTTCATGATCCAGCGCGACGGCGTTCAGCACAGCGTCTTCGCTTCCCGCCATCTCGATCACGAACGCATGGATACCCGGGTGGGCCCGATTGCAGTCGAGGTGCGCGAGCCGCTCAAGCGCTTGCGCGTGGCGGTGGACGATGCCGCCCACAACTTCAAGGCCGTGCTGGAATTCACAGGGCTTGCCGCGCCGGTCGAGGAGCCGCGCTTCACCCATCGTGCGGGGGCGCTCACCGTGCTGGACCTGACGCGCATGACTCAGGGCGGCACCTGGGAGGGCGAAATCGCACTCGGCGACGAGTGTCTCGCGGTGCATGGCTGGCGCGGTGCGCGCGACCGCTCCTGGGGCGTGCGCCCGCTGGGCCCGCGCGACACGCGCCCCCATGCCCCTGCAGGTGAGCCGCAGTGGTACTGGCTGTGGGCGCCGCTGCATTTCGACGACTGCATGCTCTTCTTCCACACCAACGACGATGCCCAGGGGCAGGGCTGGAACCGCGCTGCGGTGCTGGTGCCGGTCGACGGTGGCGCGCCGCAGAAGCTGGCGTCGGTCAGGCATCAGGCCGCGTACCGGCCGGGCACGCGTCAGCTTGCCGGGCTGCGCATCAGCGCGACCTTGCCCGCAGGTGGCGAAATCGTGGTCGAGCTGAACTGTGGCGAGGTCGTCTACAAGCAGGGCGAGGGCTACAACCACCCTGTATGGGGGCACGGCATGTATCACGGCGTCTTTGAGACCGCGTTCCAGACCCTGGATACCCGAGTGCTCGACCCCAACGATTTCGCCCAGGTGCATCTGCACGCACTGTGCAGCGCTGAACTGCACCGACCCGGTCAGGCGCCCCGTCGCGGCCAGGGTGTGGTGGAACAGATGATCGTCGGCGCGCATGCGCCGAGCGGGTTCAAGGGGTTGCTCGACGTCGCTGCGTGAGACGTTCAGCCCGATCTGATGTGCACAGGATTGAATAACGATGAGCAAGGTTCTGACCCGAATCGACGGCCATGTATTGACCGTCACCATCAACCGGCCCGAGGCGATGAATGCGCTCGACCCGGAAACCCAGGCGCTGATGTCCGCGGCCTTCGACGCCTTCGCGGCCGATGACGAACTCTGGATCGCCGTCGTGCGTGGCGCGGGCGGGCGGGCGTTCTCGGCCGGCGGCGACATCCGTGCGATGCGCACCGCGCTCGAAGGCGGTGCCCCCTACACCATTCCCGCCACCGGCTACGGCGGCCTCACCAGCCGCTTCGATCTCGACAAGCCGGTGATCGCCGCGGTCGAGGGCATCGCCATGGGCGGCGGCTTCGAGGTCGCGATGGCCTGCGACCTCGTGCTCGCCAACCGCAGCGCCAGCTTCGCACTGCCCGAGCCGCGCATCGGCGCCGTCGCCTACGCTGGCGGCATGCACCGCCTGCCGCGCCAGATCGGCATGAAGCGGGCGATGGAACTGCTGCTGACGGCGCGCAGCATCGACGCCGAGCAGGCGGCGGAGTGGGGGCTGGTGAACGAGGTGGTGGACGACGGCGCCATGGACTTCGCCATCGCGCGCTGGTGCGCGCTGCTGTGCGCCAACGCGCCGCTGGCGCTGCGCGCGACCAAGGCCGCGGTGCGCGACGGCCTGGCGCTGCCGCTCGACGAGGCGATCCGCCGCCAGGATGCCGGGGGCTACCCGGCCATCGAGGCCATGCGCGGCAGCCGCGACGTGGTCGAGGGCATCATGGCCTTCAACCAGAAGCGCGCACCGTCATGGGAGGGGCGCTGATCCGCGACCACGCTGGCGCGCCCCTGCACTCATGCATCAGGCCGATCCTTCGGCCTCAACCCGGATGAACCTCTCCATGCAACAGACTGATACCGATCTCGCGGCGGCCTTCGCCGACATCGTCGCGCGGCGCGCGTCGACACGTGCCTTTCTCGCCGAACCGCTGCCGCGCGCCGACATCGAGCGCGCCCTCGCGCTCGCCTGCCGGGCGCCCTCGAACTGCAACACGCAGCCGTGGACCGTCGCCGTGGCGTCCGGCGCTACCCGCGACCGTCTCGCGGCAGCCATCTCCGCCGACATGATGCGCGGCCACATGGCGCCGGACCTGCCCTACGACGGCCGCTATGCCGGCGTGTACCGCGAGCGCCAGGTTGCCGCCGCCGAAGCCCTCTATGGCGCAGCCGGCATCGCGCGCGACGACAAGGCCGGGCGCCAGGCGCAGTTCATGCGCAACTACGCGTTCTTCGGCGCGCCGCATGTGGCCTTCTTCTTCCTGCCCGCAGGTTTCGGCATCCGCGAGGCTGCCGACCTGGGCATGTGCGCGCAGACCTTCATGCTGGCGCTCACGAGCATGGGGTATGCGAGCTGCCCGCAGACTGCACTCAGTTTCCATCCCGAGCGCGTGCGCGCCGAGTTCGACATCGCCCCCGGCGCCCAGCTCCTGTTCGGCGTGTCCTTCGGCCGCCCCGACCCCGCCGCGCCGGTCAATGAGGCGCGCGTCGGGCGCGACGTGGCCGCCTGCACCCTGATCCGGGAGGATTGAGATGGACAGCTTCGACTATGTCGTGGTGGGCGCAGGCAGCGCCGGCTGCGCGGTCGCTGCCCGCCTCTCGGAAGACCCTGCCTGCAGCGTGCTGCTGCTCGAGGCCGGCGGGCGCGACGACAACCTGATGATCGACATGCCCGCCGGCTGGGGCAAGACGCAGGAGCCGTCCAGCGCTTTCAACTGGGCGTTCGAGACCGAGGCCGAGCCTGGTCTTGGCGGCAGGCGCGTGCCCCTGCCGCGCGGCAAGGTGCTGGGCGGCAGTTCGGCGATCAACGGTCTGCTCTATGTCCGCGGCCAGCACGAGGACTACGACGACTGGGTCGCCGCGGGGGCGCCGGGTTGGGGTTGGGCCGAGATGGCGCCTTACTTCCGCCGCATGGAGCGCAACCTGGGCATTGTCGATGAGCACCATGGCGAGGACGGCCCGATCACGGTGTCCGACCTGGTCGACCCGACGCCGCTGGCCGAGGTGATGATCCGTGCCGCCGAGCAGGCGGGCGTTCCCCGCACCCGCGACTTCAACGGCGCGCGCCAGGAGGGCGTCGGGCCCTACCAGGCGACGATCGCGCAAGCACGCCGGTGTTCGGCGGCGCATGGCTATCTGCGCCCGGCACGCGCGCGGCAGAACCTCACGGTGCACACGGGCGCGATGGTTGCCGGCGTGGTGATCGAGGGCGGGCGGGCGACCGGGGTGCGCTACCGTCTCGGCGGGCAGGAGCGGGTCGCTGCAGCGCGCGCCGAGGTGATCCTGTGCGCCGGCGCCATCGGCTCGCCACAGATCCTGATGCTGTCGGGCATCGGCCCGGGTGCGGAGCTGGCGCGCCACGGCATCCCGGTGCGCGTCGATGCGCCCGCCGTGGGCGCTGACCTGCAGGACCACCTGGTGGTGCCGCTGATGTGGCGGCTGCGCGACGGCCAGCCGTCCATGAACCCGCGCCTGGGCGGGGCGCGCGTGCTGCTCGAAGTGCTGAACTACCTCGTGCGCAAGCGCGGGGCGATGACCATGCCGGCGGCCGAGGTCGGCATCTTCCTGCGCA
Organism: Thauera sp. 27; assembly: GCF_000310125.2. Lineage (NCBI taxonomy): Bacteria > Pseudomonadati > Pseudomonadota > Betaproteobacteria > Rhodocyclales > Zoogloeaceae > Thauera > Thauera sp. 27. The sequence continues at coordinate 40,597 of NZ_AMXB01000014.1, read as the reverse complement.
GTCGGCAGGATGTCGTACGCCCGGACCTGCAGTTCCACGTGTTGCCGCTCTCGGGCGACCTGGACGGCGAAGACAAGAAGCTGCATGCCTTTCCGGGCTACACGCTGGCGCCCAACGTGTGCCGGCCGAGTTCGCGCGGCGCAGTCAGCCTCGCGTCGGCCGATCCCGCTGCGCGGCCGCGCCTGCGCATGAACTACCTGAGCACTGACCACGATGTCGAGCTCACGCTGGCGGGCATGGAATGGGCGCGGCGCATCGCCGCGGCCCCGGCGCTGGCGGCGATCACGGCGGGCGAGGTATATCCCGGGACGGCCGCGACCACGCGCGAGCAGCTGGTGGACTATGCCCGCCGTGCCGGCACCACCGGACATCATCCGGTGGGCACCTGCCGCATGGGCAATGACGCCGCCGCCGTGGTCGATACCACGCTGGCGGTGCGCGGTGTGACCGGCCTGCGCGTGGCCGACGCCTCGGTGATGCCGCGGCTGATCTCGGGCAACACCAATGCCACCGCGATCGTCATCGGCGAGCGCGCGGCCGAGCTCGCCCGCGCCGCACGATGCTGATGCCGAATGCCACCTGAAGCGAGGATCGAGATGAAGATGAACAGTGAAGAGGTGGCGCGCCTGCAGGCGGCAGACGAGACGGTGCTGCGCGCCTGCCTCGCGGCGATGAAGGCTGCGCAAACGCGTGACGGCCCGCCGGATGTGGCGCTGCGCATGGATCGCCTGACACGGCTGATGGTCCTGCTGCGCGATCGGGCGGACGATTTCTGTGCCGCCCTCGACGCCGACTTTGACGGGCGCGCGCGCGAGACCTCGCTGATGAGCGACGTCATGGCGACCTTCAACACGGTCAAGTACGCGCGTGGGCGGGTACGACGCTGGATGAAGCCCGAGCGGCGCGACGGTGTCGTCCCGTTCAACCTGTTCGGGGCCCGGGTCGATGTCCAGCGCATGCCCAAGGGGGTGGTGGGCATCCTGGGGCCGTGGAACGTGCCGCTATTCACCACCCTGGCGCCGCTGGCATTCGCGCTCGCTGCAGGCAACCGCGCGATGCTCAAGCCGTCGGAGTTCGTGCCGCGTACGTCGGCCCTGCTGCAGTCGGCAGTGCAGGATGTGTTCGCGGCAGACGAGGTGGCCGTGTTCACCGGCGATGCTGCGGTTGCCGGCGCTTTCAGCGCCTTGCCCTTCGATCACCTGGTGTTTACCGGTAGCACGACGACCGGCATCCGGGTGATGCGGGCGGCAGCCGAAAATCTTGTGCCGGTCACGCTCGAGTTGGGCGGCAAGTCGCCGGTGATCGTCGGTCGCAGCGCAGATGTGGGCCTCGCCGCGGAGCGCATCGTGACTGCGAAGGTGATGAACGGCGGGCAGGTCTGTGTCAGCCCGGACACGGTGCATGTCGCGGACGAGCTCGTCGAGCCCTTCATCGTGGCGTGCGAGGCGGTCCACCGCCGCCTGTTCCCGCCGGCGGCGGGCGATGCCGCGTTGACGTCCGTCATCGACGCGCGCCACTTCGCCCGCATCCGCGGCTACGTGGACGAGATTCGCTCGGCAGGCGGGCGTGTCGTGGACTGCGGTGGAGGCCTGGCCACAGGCGGCCGCAAGCTGGCGCTGCATCTGGTCGTCGATCCGCCAGCCGGCAGCCGGATTGCACGGGAGGAGATCTTCGGCCCCGTGCTGCAGGTGGAGCGCTATGCGGACATCGCCGCGGTCATCGACCGCATCAACGCCGCTCCGCGTCCGCTTGCGCTGTATTACTTCGGTACCGACCGTGCCGAGGAGCGCCAGGTCCTCGAGCGCACCCTGTCCGGCGGCGTGGCAATCAACGACGTGATGCTGCAGGTCGCCGCACACGATGCGCCCTTCGGCGGTGTCGGCGCCTCGGGCATGGGGGTGTATCACGGGCGCGAGGGGTTCAACGAGTTCTGCCATCCGCGCACCGTGTATCGCAGCGGCTGGTGGGACCCGCGCAAGGCTTTGGGGCTGGTGCCGCCGTATTCGAAGAAGCTATACGGGCGCTTGTCGAAAGCGCTCAGGGTGTGACGCATCGCGGCCCCGTCTCGACGGGGCCGCGCCGTTTCAGAGCAGTGCGCCGATCGCGAACGGCAGCCCGACCAGTCCGGCCCAGCCGAGCCGTCCCCAGGTGGCGAGCGCGGCCGACTGATGATTCCACAGCCCGAGCGCGCCGAACGCGCCCATCGCACCGGCGCCGTCGATCCACAAGCCAGCCAGCCCACCCAGGCCGAGCAGCCCGAGTGCGCGGATGCCCCCGCCTGCGCGTTCGCGCGCAACCGGTTTGCGCAGGCCTGCGAGTCCGGCCAGGCCGATAAGGCCGATCAGCCCCAGTAGCGGTACCACTTGCATCATGTTGCAGGTTCTCCGGGTGCGGAAGAAAAAAAGGCCTGCTTTAGAGGGCAGGCCATCAAGGCTGAAACGGACGAGGGAGGTGGGTCAGGCGACCGCTTCAGGTTCGGTGTAGGGCGCGATGCCCTTGGGTACGTAGTAGCCCTCGCACTGCTCGAGGTACTCGTTCTTCTTCGCGCGCGGGTTGTAGAACTGCTTGTACCAGATGCGCGCCTTCATGAACGGGCCGTCGCTCGGGATGAAGAGACCGTTCAGGCAGGGGCCCTTGTTGGTCCACACCTCGAAGTCCTGTGCGAAGGCGAGGCGGCTGGATTCCTGGAACTGGCGTGCGGCGATCGTGTCCGGCAGCGTTGCCACGGCATTGCCGCCGGGCGACTTGACCAGCAGTGCATGCCACACCTTGAGCGAACCGTCATCGACCGGGGTGTGCGTGATCATCAGCACCGCGTCGTACAGGCCGGTGAGGTGGGAGATCAGCACGCCGGGGCCGTGGTACACGGTGATCGTGTGCAGGACGGGGCTGACGCCGTTTTCACCCACCAGCGTGCGGTGCGGGCCGCACTGGCGCTGGATGGCGTGGTGGCCCTTGAACTCGTTCTCGTAGCGCTGCACGGTCGAGCCGTGGATCGGGCTGAGATGGCCGTAGTCGCAGATGTTGTCGATCACTTCCTGCGGATGCTGCTGGAGCATGCCGAGGTGGTCGAACTTCCAGTGCACCCAGGCCGGGTCGTTCCATTCCTTGAGGCTGGGGTGGTCCCACTCGGGTTCGCCGCCCTCGGGGTCGTACCACACCCAGATCGCGCCCAGGCTCTCGACCACCGGCCAGGACTTGACGCTTGCTGCGGCAGGGATCGGACCTTCGTGGTAGGGGATGTCGTTGCACTTGCCGTCGGCGCCGAAGCGCCAGCCGTGGTAAGGGCAGCGAATGCCGTCACCGTCGACGTTGGAGCCGCCGCCGTCCAGCACCACGTAGGAGGTGTTGTTCGGCGCGGCGAGGTGGGTCTTCATGTGCGGGCAGTAGGCATCGAGCAGCACGACCTTGCCGGTCTCGCGGCCACGGTAGAGCGCGAAGTCCTGGCCGAAGAAGCGTACCGACAAGGGCTTGTGGGTATTGAGCTCGGCCGCTTCGGCGATCATGAACCAGCCGCGCGGAAAGGTGAATTCACCAAGGCGATAGTCTTTTGTCGTGGCCATGAGGCCCTCCTCCTCGTCAATGCGTGTTTTGGATTGGTCGCTCGGTGCCCATGCCACACCCTGCGATGCGACCCGATTCTGGTCGCGCCGGCAACGGGGCACATCCTCTGTTTGGACGATGGTCAAGGCCGGGGTGGCGTTGGTGGTAGCGGACGGGCATCGTCCTTTTGGACGTGTTCCCGGCACCCGCTGCCGCATAAGGTGCGGAGCGATAAGGACTAGAACGACCACGACAGTGGCCAACGGAGGCGACATGGCTGAACCCCGGAGCGCACCACGCGCACAGACCCCCCCGGTCGACGAACAGATCGAGTTCCCGCATGAGGCGCCGACGCCCGACGGCGCCGCCGTCACGCTTGCACCCGGCGTGCTGTGGGTGCGCATGCCGATGCCGATGCAGCTCGACCACATCAACGTGTATCTGCTGCGCGACGGCGACGGCTGGTTCATCGTCGATACCGGCCTCAACACCGAGCGCACCCGTGCGCTCTGGGACGAGGTGATGGCGCGGCATTTCGACGGGCTGCCGCTAAAGGGCGTGATCTGCACGCATTTCCACTACGACCACGCCGGGCTGTCGGCGTGGCTCACCGAGCGCCACGCGGTGCCCCTCTACATGACGCATGGCGAGTACTACACCATGCGCACGCTGGCCGGGCCCCCGCCCGAGCCGCTGCCCGGTTCGCTGCTGCAGTTCTACCTGCGTGCGGGGATGCCGCGCGAGCGTGTCGACGAGATGTTCGCCAAGCTGCGCCGCGACCCCTTCATGCCGCCTCAGCCGCGCGCCTTCAGCCGTCTGCGCGAGGCACAGGTGCTGACGATCGGCGGGCGCGCGTGGCGTGTGGTGATCGGCGAGGGGCACTCGCCCGAGCATGCCTGCCTGTACTGCGAGTCCGATCGTCTGCTGATCGCCGGCGACCAGTTGTTGCCGCGCATCACCTCCAACGTTCTGGTGACCGATATCGAGCCCGAGGCCAACCCGCTGCAGCTGTGGCTGGACTCGCTGGACCGCCTTGCCTGCCTGGCGCCCGGCACCCTGGTGCTGCCCTCTCACGAGCGCGTGTTCAGCGGGCTGCACCGCCGGGTGCACGAGCTGCAGGTGCATCATCAGGGGCAGTTCGATATCGTGCGGGACCACCTGCAGGCGTCGGGCGCGTCCACCGCGTTCGAGGCCAAGGCAAGACTCTTTTCCCGTCCGCTCAGTGCCGTCGAGGACATGATGGCGCTGGGCGAGACCATTGCACACCTCTCCTGGCTGCGTTACGCCGGCCAGGTCCGACGGGTGCTGGACGATGACGGCATGTATCGCTTCAGCCTCGCGAACTGATCTTCAGGAGTGACCCATGTCCCAGCTTTCCGAACTTGCCCATAAGGTCCGCGCCCAACTGACGGCGCCCGGAGCGCCCTTCGAAGTCGTCGAAGAGGTGGTCCGTGGCCAGGCCTTCCGCGTCTATCGCAACGCCTTTCGCACGCTGCCCGAGCTGCTCGCCAGCGCGCGTGCACATGGCGACAAGCCCTTCATCGTCTATCAGGGCGAAACCTGGACCTTTGCGCGCTTCTTCGCCGAGGCCGACGCGCTCGCGGCGCAGATGCGCGAGTGGGGTCTGGGGCCGGGGGCGAGGGTCGCCATCGCCATGCGCAACCGGCCCGAATGGGGAGTGGCCTTTGTCGCTGCGGCGCTGATCGGCGCGGTACCGGCGCCGCTCAACAGCTTCGGCCTGGGAGAGGAGTTGCACGACGCGCTCGCCGATGTCGAGCCGCAGCTGTTCGTGTGCGACGTCGAGCGCCTCGAGCGCGTCGGTGGCGCTGTCCGTGTTGGCGGCTGCCGCGTGCTGTGTGTTGGCGATGGGGCCGTGCCTGCGGGCGTGGCGGCGTATGCCGAGCTGGCCGCGCGCGCCGCAACGCCTGCTGCGCTCCCCGCGCTGCAGCCCGACGACCCGGCCCTGATCCTGTTCACCTCGGGCGCCACCAGCCGCGCCAAGGGCGTGCTGTCCTCGCAGCGTGCGGTGTGCCAGGCCTTGTTCAACATCGACTTCATCGGCGCGCTGTCGGGCATGACCTCGCCCGAGGTGGTCGCCGCGCTGATGGCGCGTGGCCTGCCGCCGACCACGCTGACCGCGGTGCCGCTCTTCCACGTCAGCGGCCTGCACGCCCAGCTGCTGACTTCGTTGCGCAACGGCCGGCGCCTGGTCTTCATGCCGCGCTGGGACCCGGAGAAGGCGATCGAGTTGATCCGCGCCGAGCGCATCACCCAGTTCAATGGTGCGCCGTCGATGGTCATGCAACTGCTTGCTCAGCCCGGCTTCGACGACCCCGCCGTCACCGGCAGCCTGGGCGGGCTGGGCTTCGGCGGCGCAGGCCTGCCGCAGCGCCTGATCGACGAGGTGATGCAGCGCAAGCCGAATTCGATGTCGGGCATCGGCTTCGGGCTGACCGAGACCAATGGCGTCGCCGCAGCGACCTCGGGCAGCCTGTTCGCTTACAAGCCGCGCAGCTCGGGCCTGACCTCGCCGATCATCGAAGTGCGGGTGGTGGATGCCGCTGGGCAGCCGCTGCCACAGGGCGAGCAGGGCGAGATCTGGCTGCGCGGCGTCACCGTCATGGACGGCTACTGGCGCAATCCGGAGGCGAGTGCAGCGGCCATGAGCGAAGGCTGGTTCCGCACCGGGGACGTCGGCTACCTGGACGAGGAGGACTTCCTGTTCGTCGTCGATCGGATCAAGGACGTGATCAACCGCTGCGGCGAAAAGATCGCCGCCGCCGAGGTCGAGTCCTGCCTGCTGCATCTGCCGGATGTCCTCGAGGCCGCGGTATTCGCCGTGCCGGACGAAGACACCGGCGAAGCGGTGGCCGCGGTGCTGTCGGTGCGCGAAGACTCGGCCCTGGACGCCGAGGCCGTACGCGCGCACGTCGCTGCCCACCTGGCGGCCTACAAGGTGCCGGCGGTGGTGCAGGTGCGCAGCCAGGCGCTGCCGCGCAATCCGGCCGGAAAGCTGCTCAAGGGCCAACTGCGCGCGGCCTTCGTCGCTGCGCCCGAGCACTGAGTTATTTCCACTTCTGGACTTGATTTAGTCCCATCGGACGATGTGACGAGTGACCCAGCGGAAAAACAATGGCACCGGATGCAAAAGCAGCGCTTTGGGAAAACCGCCCTGCCTGCATCCGGTCAGCCGGATCAATCGGGACACTTAGAACGCCCACCAGGAAGGAGACGTAAATGATCAAGACCCGCATCTGGGTACCCGTCATGACGACGATCGCGTTGTCGATGACTGCGAGCAGTGCCATGGCCAAGGTCAGCGAGGCCGAAGCCGCCAAGTTGGGCAAGGAGCTGACCTGCGTGGGTGCCGAAGCCGCCGCGAATGCCGATGGCAGCATCCCCGCCTTCTCCGGCAAATGGCTGGGCAAGCCGCCGCACGTGGAATACACGCCGCACGTTGGTCAGCATCCGGTGGACGTGTACCCCGAGGACAAGCCGCTGTTCGAGATCACCGCGGCCAACTACGAGCAGTACGCCGACAAGCTGAGCGAAGGCCAGGTCGGGATGTTCAAGCGCTTCCCGGATACTTTCCGCATGCCGGTGTATCAGAGCCGTCGTGATTTCCGCTATCCGGACATCATCTGCGAGCTGGCCAAGAAGAACGCGCTCGAGGCCGAGCTCATCGATGGCGGCCTGGGCTACACCGGCTACAAGGGCCCGGTCGGCTTCCCGATCCCGAAGGAGCCGATGGAAGTCCTGGCCAACATGAACTTCCCTTACCGCGCGTTCACCGAGCACGTCGTTCGTGACATCGCGGACGTTTCCTCGAACGGCAGCATCACCTGGGGGCGCCAGGTCAACAAGAACCTCAACGTCGTCACTTCGCCGGGCGAACTGGGCAAACCGATGGAGGGCCTGATGGCCTACTCGATCTCGGGCACGCTGCTGCCCGAGCGCGACCGCGGCAGCTTCACCGCCTCGCAGGAACCGGTCAACTTTGCGCGCGCCAAGCGTCTGGCCTGGCAGTACGACCCGGGCACCCGCCGCGTGCGTCAGCTGCCGACCTACGGCTTCGACTCTCCCATGGGTGGTACCAGCGGCAAGATGACCATCGACCAGGACCGCCTGATGAACGGCGATCCCAGCCGTTACGAGTGGACCCTGCAGGGCAAGAAGGAGATGTACATCCCCGCCAACGCCTACCGCATCCATTCCAAGGACGTGAAGTACGCCGACCTGCTGACGAAGGGGCATGCCAAGCCCGACTACATGCGCTACGAGCTGCGTCGTGTCTGGGTGCTCGAAGGCAAGCTCAAGGAGGGTTTCCGCCACGCCTTTGGCAAGCGCGTGCTGTTCATCGACGAGGACAACTGGCAGGCCTCGGTGGGCGACTACTACGACCAGCGCGGCCAGCTCTGGCAGCACGCCTTCATCAACCACTTCTACGCTTTCGACCTCAACGCCTGGCAGGCCGGCACCGCCTTCTACCACGACCTCAACGCCGGAGCCTACGTTGGCTTCAACCTGATCCAGGAGCGTGACAAGGCGTGGGTGCTGAACGCCGGCGACCTGACCCCCGACATGTACACCCCCGCCGCGCTGCGTGCGATGGGCCAGTGAGCGATCCAAGCAAACGATAGGGAGCACGCAGCATGAAACTGCACAAGAAGATGAAGCCGGTCGCGCTCGCCGTGATCGGGATGGGTGTGATGGCACCGGCTTTTGCCGGCAAGGCGATCGAATTCGACAACGGCATGGTCCTTGACTGGCGGGTGAACACCACCTACACGATGTCGACCCGGCTTGAGTCGCGCGATCCCCTGCTTGCCTCGGAGGCGACCAACGCCAACGGCAATGATGGCAACAACAATTTCGGTCGTGGCGATCTGACGGCAAATCGCCTGGGTCTGCTGCTCGATGCACACCTGAAGAAGGGCAATTCGGGTTTCGTGCTGTCGGCCAGCACCTTCTACGACGATGTCTATCATCGCTCGAATGACAATTCGTCGCTGACCGCACCGAACAAGCTTTCCGGCCCTGCGGACGAATTCAGCAGCGCTACCAAGCGCTACCATGGCGGCTACAGCCGTCTGCTCGATGCCTATGGCTACACCTCTTTCGGTGTCGGCGAGCAGGGTAGGGCGACGGTCCGTCTCGGCAAGCACGTGGTGTCCTGGGGCGAGGCGCTGTTCTTCCCCGGCATCTCCCTGGCGCAAGGTCCGGCCGACGGTACCAAGACGGGCGTTCCCGGTACCGAAGTCAAGGACCAACTGCTGCCCGAGGACCAGTTCTCGATCCAGTACGAAGTCAATGACAAGTGGTCGCTGCTGGGGCATGTCCAGTACAACTGGCATGAGACCATCGCTCCGGCGGTCGGCTCGTTCCTGAGCACGAGCGACATCACTGGCCCGGGGGCTCAGTGCCTCAAGGTCAGCGGCTTCTGTGCAGTGCGCCGCGCGGCTGACGATCGACCGGGCAAGACTGGGCAGTGGGGCATCGGTACCCGCTATCGCGTGACGGATGAGACTGAGGTGGGGCTCTACTACCTCAACTATCACGACCGCACCCCGAATGTGGACACGAACTTCATCAGCGGCCCGTCCTACCAGATTCGCTACCAGGAGGACGTCAAGCTTGTCGGTGCGACCCTGAGCACCACCTTCGGGGTTGCCACGCTCGGTATGGAGGTGTCCTACAAGATGGATGCCCCGGCCCTCGTGAAGACAGCGCTTTCGGGTAACGTGATTCCCACCTCGACCACGGCCGACATTCTTCAGACCAACATCAATACCTTCATCAACCTTGGCCGTACGTGGATCGCTCCTCAGTCGCAACTGCTGGCTGAAGTGTCCTATGTTGACGTGCGCAACCCGGTTGCCCGACGCGTCCCTGGCGCGAGCGCCCTGCCCGGAGCGTTTGTCGATTTCTTGGCGCCCGAGAACAAGGACCTGTTCTTCGGCAGTCACGGCATGGCCTTCCAGGCGATGCTGATTTCGAGCTACCCGGGCATCATCGAGAACTGGGAGCTGGGCACCAACGTTGCTTATGCTCGCCAGATCCAGGGGCGGACTTTGCTCGGTGGCGTGGGCGGCGAGGGTGATCATCGGTTGAGTGTCGGCGCAACGATGACCTACAAGCGCAACTTCCAGGTCGGCCTGACCTATCTCGGCTACTTGGGCGACGCCAACCTGGGCCGTCTCGGCATCGAGAGGCCGAAGAACTTCCGCGGCCTGACCGACCGCGACCAGCTCTCGCTCACGATGAAGTATTCGTTCTGACCAGCGACTGTCGTCCTCAGTGCCCGCCGGTGCATCTTGCCCGGCGGGCATTTTTCGTTGACCCGGCGCGATGGCGGGCCATGCCACTGCTGAAAGGGCGCTGCCCGTCATGACCGGACCGTCAGGCAGTTCTCGCTCGGCGGCCATAGCAAGTACCATCCTGTCCCTTGCCAACGCTTGATATCGCATTCCTGCCTGAGACAGCTATATGAATTCCCTCCCCAAGTGCCCCCAATGCGGTTCCGAATACACCTATGAAGACGGTGAGGTGTTCGTCTGCCCCGAGTGCGCGCACGAGTGGCCCAAGGTGGCGGCTAGCGCGGCGGAGGAAGTGCGCGTCGTTCGCGATGCCGTCGGCAACATTCTCCAGGACGGCGACAGCGTCACCGTCATCAAGGATCTGAAGGTCAAGGGCTCGTCGACGGTGGTGAAGGTCGGCACCAAGGTCAAGAGCATTCGGCTCGTCGACGGCGATCACGACATCGACTGCAAGATCGACGGCATCGGCGCGATGGGGCTGAAGTCCGAGTTTGTAAAGAAGGCCTGATGGGCCTCGAACCAGCGACCGCCGTGCGCAAGGTACGGGATAGGTCGCTGGCTTCAGCGTCAGTGCGCGAGGCGGCGACGCCGACGGCAGGGACGCTGCTATCAGCAAGCGAGCTTGGTTGATCGCATTGCCCCTGTCGGCGTCGACACCGCCTCGGAAGGCTTCGGTGCAGGACCAGACTGAGGGCTCAGTTCGGTCATCAACGGCCGTTGGAGATCCGGCCAGGATTTCCCTCGCTGGACCGCCTTGGCTCGACTCGGCCAGAAGCGGCCGGTCATCAATCGATCCGGATAGCAGTCGTCGGGGCGGGAGGGTATGCTAAACGCTTCTACCCGGAGTCGATCAGATCATCCACCATGCCGGCTGCTGCTTTTCCTGCGTTGTTATCTTGCCTTGCGCGAGATTTCTTTTTCTAAACAGGCGGTTGTAGAACATGTTATCCGGCATCCTGATGTTATGCCGCAGAACTGTCGCCAGAAAACAAAGTTGAACTAAACCGCTGACGCGGTGGACGCGAACCCAAGCGCCACCGCGTTTTTCATGACGTCAGCGCCGCCGACCTACCTTGAAACCGGGGATGTCCCCGCGTTCAAGGAGAAGTGTCATGAGCCCCTTACGTCAGCAGATGATCGACGCGATGGTGCTGCGCGGATTGGCACGGCGCACGCAGCAGGCCTACCTGTCGGTGGTGGCGCAGTTGGCCGCGTACTACCACTGCAGCCCCGACCGGCTCGATGGCGCGCAAGTCAAGGCCTGGCTGCTGCACCGGATCACCGAGCGGCACCTGGCCTACACGACCGTGAACCAGGCCGTGTGCGCCCTGAAGTTCTTCTTCGACATCGTGCTGGGCCGCAGGGCCGAGGCCATCACGATTCCCTACGCACACACGCCGCAACGTCAGCCGGAGATCCTCTCGCGCGAGGAACTGGCACGCCTGTTCGAGGCGGCCGCCAATCTGCGCACGCGCACGCTGTTGATGACGGCCTACGCGGCCGGACTGCGGGTGTCCGAGGTGTGCGCACTGCGCATCGCCGACATCGACAGCGCACCGGATCGCATGTGCATCCGGGTGGTGGCAGGCAAGGGCGGCAAGGATCGCTACACGCTGCTCAGCCCGAGCCTGCTCGAAGCGCTGCGCGTCTATTGGCGCATCTGCAAACCCCGCGTCTGGCTGTTCCCTCGCGCCACCGACGCCGCCCAGCCGTTCGACATCAGCAGTGCGCAACGTGCGTACTACCGTGCCCGCGACCGGGCCGGCATCACCAAGACGGGCGGCATCCACACGCTGCGCCACGCCTTCGCCACCCATCTGCTGGAGGCCGGCGTCGATCTGGCCACGCTCGCGAAGCTCCTGGGCCACGGCCACCTGTCGACCACGCAGCGCTACCTGCATCTGGCGCGTCCGGGTTCAATCCCCCACGACAGCCCGCTCGATCTGCTGCGCCGGCTCTGAGGCCGAGCGGCCATGGACCGACCCACGCTGGCCGGCATCCTGCGTGAGCACGGCAGCCCCACGCGCTCAATCCACTGGCAATCCAGCACCCACGCTGGCTCTACGGCGCGTTGTTCGACAGTGCGGCGGCGACCTTGCTCGAGCTCGCCGCCCACCCGCGCTGGCTGGGCGCCGTGCCTGGCTTCAGCCTCGTGCTCCACACCTGGAGTCAGGACCTGCGCATGCACCTGCATGTGCACGCCCTCATCACCTGTGGCGGGCTCGACGCCGAGGGCAGATGGCGCACACCGGTGCGCGGCACGCGCTTCCTGTTTCCCGTCCAGGCCGCCTCGAAGGTGTTTCGGGGCAAGTTTCTCGCGCGGCTCGACGCGGCCCACCGCAGCGGCGAACTGGCCGACGATCCGAGCGCTGCGCCGGGTGCATGGCAAGCCCGGCGCCGTGCGCTGCTCGCGCACGACTGGGTGGTCTACGCCAAGCCGCCGCCAGGTGGGCCCGCCCAGGTGCTCGACTACCTTGCCCGCTACACGCACCGCGTGGCGCTCTCGAACGACCGCCTGCTCGGCTGCGATGCGGGCCAGGTTCGCCTTCGGGTGCGCGACAACGAAACCGGCGGTAAACGCACGGTGAGCATGCCGACCGACACCTTCATCGGACGCTTCCTGCACCACGTGCTGCCGGCAGGCTTCAAGCGTCTGCGCCACTACGGGCTGCTCGCCTGCGGCCATAAGCGGGCCCGGCTTGCCGCCGCCCGTTTGGCACTCCAGACACCGGCAGCACAAGCAGTCGCTATCGAAGCGGCCGAGGACTTCCTCGCCCGCGTCAGTGGGGAAGATCCGCGATGCTGCCCGCACTGCAGGGTCGGGCGTTGGCACACGGTCGAGATCGTCATGGCTCGCCGGTACGATCCGCCTGCGCCGGCGCCGCGCTGTCGGGATGGGCCGCCATGAACACTCACGCGCCCCCATCTCAATCCTCGCTGATGCGGCGCTCGCACCGGCAGGCCGTGGCACGTTCCCGGACTGGCGAACGCGACCGACATCACCCGCCCGACGCACGGTCGGCACTCGACTGCGGCCGATTACGGCGATGGCCGCGAGCGCTGAGCCGGGAGCAGCGACCCGCTGATGCCAGGGCCCTGTCGCGCTCTATCCAATGTGGATGAGCCGCGCGTAGAATCCCCAGTATCACCGCCAGAGCGGCGGTTCAGTTCAACAAGGCTTATCCCTCGCGGCAGGCGCCCGCGCACTGAACGGCGCTTGCGGCGCGAGGGATAAACCCTATTCGTTAGGCTCTACGAATGCAATCCGCCGCCGAATACCTACTCCGCACAGAGAGCGCCGTACGCATACTGTTTTCGGGTATTGACTCCTATCTCAGCATCCTCCGAAAGGTGACGGGAATCACTTTCGTCACGAGCGAGCCCTATGGCCCAAAGCAGGACGTCGAATTCGCAGTCTGGCAAACTGAGAATGCTGATCGCTTGGCAACCGCAAGAGCCGCTGAACAAGAGTTCATGGCAGAGTCGTTTGCTCTGGACACCCTTTGCGGCTCAGTTCTACAAGTAGCCGAGAAAGCATTGGAACTCTATGGCTCCAACGATGAGGTGCCTTCAGGCCTTCCGCCTACTGTGAAGACCCAGCATGCCAAGTTCTGCATTGGCAGAGTGGTCAGAACTGTTCCACTTGGTCTAATCATCTACGCAGCACGGAATCAACATGCACACTTCAATGATGACGCGCTGCGCGAACCGAGCTCATCGGTGTTCCGTCTTTTGGCAACGGCGCATGGCTACAGCAAAGGCGAAGTAATCATCGACCCGGCGTTTGACTTAAGCAATCAAGGCCTACTGAGCTTTGCAAGCAACGTTACGTCATTGATCGGATGGCGATCCTATGAGCAGTACGCCAGTGATATGCACGCAATGCTTCAATCCGAGTTCACATAGAAAGTACACAGCCATGCAGCGAGCCAACACTCAATCATCTGCCACCAGCCTAACTAATTGGTCAAGCCGACGCCCACAAGCTCTGCTTGTGGGTGCCCTCCGTGCTTCGCACTCCGGCGCGGCTTACCGCGAGCGTTAAACGACAGCTCTAAGAAAAGCTCTCTGGCGGCTTTGGATCGGGTCGAGACGCTCGGGGGTGGTGGGCCGGGTCGCATCACTGGTGAAGGTCTCAGCCCGGCCAGAAGCAGTCACTCATCGCTCCGCGATGCCGAGCCAATTTGCTATCAGATTCTTTAGAATCCCTAGCTCGTAGCGCTACAGCACTCAATTGCATCGCAACTGCCAGCGTTGGCTTTCCTCCTTCAATCGTAAGGTAAAAATTGAAAAACCGTCTGTTTACTGTCCTTCTGACAGCCGCTGTCTTTGGTCTTGGCTCGGCTGTCAATGCTGCTGAGATTTCCCGTGCTGAAGCAATGAAAGCCATCTCTGCAGTCGTGCTGCCTGCCATGGAAAAGAACCAGATTCCTGGTATGGCGGTGGCATTGGTCTTGGGGGAGAAGACGTATGTCTTTAACTATGGCGTGTCAGATGTTGAGAAACAAACACCAGTAACTGACGAGACGATTTTTGAGATTGGCTCTATCAGCAAGACCTTCACAGCCACACTGGCGATGCACGCAGAAGCCACTGGGAAGCTGAAGCTGACCGATACCGCAGCAAGATACTTACCGGAGTTGGCTGGCACGGACTTCGGCAACTTGCAGCTTTTCCATCTTGGAACGCACACCCTTGGCGGCATTCCTCTGCAGGTGCCTGATGAGGTCCAAACTCGGGAGCAGCTTCTGGAATACTTCCGCACCTGGAAGCCTGCATTCAGAGCCGGCACGATGCGTACTTATGCAAACCCGAGCATCGGTGCTCTAGGGTGGATCACGGCGAAAAGTCTGGGTCAAGATTTCAGCACCGCCATGACTCAAGCCATTTTCCAGCCCCTTGGTCTCACGAGCACTTATCTGAGCGTCCCTGCACAGAAGATGTCCAGCTACGCTTGGGGCTACAACAAGGATAAGAAGCCTGTGCGTGTCAATCCAGGTATGTTGGACAGTGAAGCCTACGGCATCAAAACCACGGCTTCCGACCTGAGTGCCTTTTTGAAGGCCAACATGGGCATGTTGCCCTTGGATAGCATGCTGCAAGCGGCTTTAAACAATACCCGCAAGCGCTATTTCAGCGTAGGCCAGATGACTCAAGGCCTCATCTGGGAGGAATATGCAATGCCTGTTGACTTGCCTACGCTGCAAGAAGGCAATGCTCCCAAGATTATCCTGAATCCGACCCCAGTAAGCGCCAAGGTTCCTGCAGCCACACCTGACAGCAATGTGTGGGTTAACAAGACTGGTGCCACCAACGGCTTCGGTGCTTACGTTGCGTTTGTGCCTGAAGAGCGCTTTGGGGTTGTGTTGCTGGCCAATAAGAACTACCCCAATGCCGAAAGGGTAGAAATTGCTCACAAGATCTATAGCAATCTAACCGGAAAGCAATGACAGCCCAGGTCCGCAGGACTCGTTGGCGAGCGGCAGTTTGCGGGAAGCGAACCTCAAACGGCGGCTTTCCTCCGACGAGTCGGGTGAGGTGTCGGTCGCAACCCGACCCACAAGGGACAGATGACCTGTTCATCACCATTGGCGGCTGAGCAATTGGAAACCTGCTGCGCGAGATCTTAGGGTAGCTGTTGAGCTGGGACAGCCATGTAATCAAACGCACTTCGGTGTTGCTGCTGTCCATTCACGACAGATGCGAATGGTCTGCTCGGTGGCGAGCGGCTCGCGAGTGAGTCCGCAGCGTGCGCCACCTTCCTCTTTCAGAAAGTGAGCGCATTGATGGCATAGGCCGAAGGCACGCTGTCCATTCACGCGCTGCATGGCTGAAAGCAGTTTGCGCAGCGTGCTCTCGAGTGCATCGGCCTCACCCGTTCGTTCGCAGAGCAACTGCTCCACACGCTCTACCCAACTATCCCTCAAGACAGACTCGCTTGCGGGGGTCAATTTCAGGTGCACGCGCTTGCCGTGTCGCGCGTCCGGCTCCTTGGTCAGCAATCCCTTGCGTTCAAGCACCGCGAGCGTCTGCGAGACCGTCCCGCGGGTGATGCCGAAATACTCCGCAATGGCGATGGGCAGGTCGCTGTAGCGGTTGGCCAGCCTGAGGTAGTGCAAGACCTGAATGTGGATCGGCAGCAGGCCGTGGCGCGTCGCTTCGTCGCGGACGGACTGCTGCACGAGTGCCCCCAGGCGCTCGAGCAGGAGAGAGGTCTGATTCATGCTTGTAATGTATCGCCTCGACGCATTTCTTGACAAGCAGGATGTGGTCACTCTAATCTGCATTATGCATCGCCTCGATGCATGTGACCGATAGCCCTGAGGAGTCAATCATGAGCGAAGCCGTGTTCTTCCATGCTGGTTGTCCAGTGTGTGTATCCGCCGAGCAGCACTTCATTCAGGCGCTCGATCCGGCGCGATACGCGGTAGAGGTCGTTGATCTGGGCAAGCAGAAGAATCGTATTGCTCAGGCCGAGCGCTACGGCGTGGTGTCGGTGCCCGCGCTGGTCATCGATGGGCAGCCGTTCCACATCAACTTTGGCGCTGCGCTGGCCGATCTGAAATAGGAGGTATTCAAGATGAAACGCATCCTGAGCTTTCTATCTTCGATGGCGCTCGTTCTGCCGGCTATCTCGGCCGAACCGCTCGTGCCATACCCGGAGGAGTATCGCGGCTGGCATCACGTCAAGACGATGGTCATCGACGAAGGCCATCCGCTCTATGAGGCCTTCGGCGGCATCCATCACATTTACGCGAACCCGAAAGCCGTGGCCGGCTACCAGTCCGGGACGTTCCCGGATGGTGCCGTCATCGTGTTCGATCTTCTGGAAGCGATACCAGCCGACAATGCCGTCACGGAGGGGACGCGAAAGGTCGTCGGTGTGATGCACCGGGACGCGAGGAACTATGCGGCGACAGGCGGTTGGGGGTTCGAGGGTTTTGGCGGTGGCGACCGAGCAAATCGGGTCGTGGGGGGCAATGCAGCCAGCGCCTGCTTCGCTTGCCATGAGCCGCAGAAGGACCACGACTACGTGTTCAGTCGCCTACGGGATTGAAATCCCATGTAGATGAAGGCTCCGATGGCGCCCCGGTGTCTGGCAGAGGTCTGGCGCGTACCGCACGGCCAGCGCGACATTCCCGCTGGATGCAGGGCCCTGACGCTTTCGCTGAAGCAATCTCCCGGCAGGCCCGCGCGCTGCCTGCCGGGAGTACGGCGTCAGGCGGTGGCGGGGGTGTCGAGCGCGCGCTGGGCGACTTCCTTGGCCCAGACGTAGTTCGCCTTGCCTGCGGCCGAGCGCATCACCTCGGGCACGGTCACGATCTCCTTGGGCACCTTGTAGCCGGCCAGGTGGGCGTGGCACAGGACCTTCAGCGCATCCAGGTCGAGCGACATTCCGGGCCGCACCGACACCACCGCGGTCACCTTCTGGCCCCAGCGCGGGTCGGGCAGGCCGACGACGACGGCGTCGAGGATCTGCGGGCTCATGCGCAGCGTCTCCTCCACCTCCTCCGGAAAGACTTTCTCGCCGCCGGTGTTGATGCAGTTGTTGCCGCGCCCGAAGACGATGATCGCACCGTCGTCGGCGAGCTTGGCGGCGTCGCCGGTGATCGCGTAGCGGGTGCCGTCGATGGTGACGAAGGTCTCGGCAGTCTTGACCGGGTCGCGGTAGTAGCCCAGGGGTAGGTAGCCGCTGCGGGCGAGGATGCCGGACTCGCCCGTAGCGGCGATGCGCTTGCCGTCGACGACGACCTTGAGGTCGGGGCGGGCGGCGATCTTGATCATGCCGCCCTCGATCGGCTTGGCGCCCATGCCGAGCTGGCCGCCCTCGGACGAGCCGATGCCGTCGCTGAAGTACACGTTGGCGGGCAGGAAGGGCTTGAGCGCCTCCTTGATGTGGGCCGACATTACGGCGCCGCCGTTGCCGAACAGGAACAGGGTGGACAGGTCCCAGCGCCCGGGGTGGGCCTTGAGGGCGTCGAGGATGGGCAGCGCCATGGCGTCGCCGACGAGGGTGATGCCGTTGAGCTTTTGTGTTGCGGCGATGTCGAGCACGTGCTCTGCATTGAAGTGGTGCTGGTCGTTGAGCACCACGGTATGGCCGGCGAACAGTGACACCATGGTTGCCCAGTGCGCAGCGCCGTGCATCAGCGGGGCGACCGGCATGAAGCGCATCGGATGCGCCTTGCGGATGCGGTCGGCGAGCTCTTCGGGGGTCTTGACCGGGCCGTCGGCGGGGGCGTAGAAGCCGCCGCCACCCAGGCTGCCGAAGAAGAGATCCTTGTGCGGCCACATCACGCCCTTGGGCTTGCCGGTGGTGCCGCCGGTGTAGAGCAGCGAGAGGTCGTCGTCGCTGCAGCGGATGCCCTGCAAGGCGCGGGTGTCTTCGAGCAGCGCGTTCTCGTAGGCGACGGCGCCGGCGAGCGCCGGCGTGCCGCCGCCGGTGCGCACCTTCACGGTCAGGCCCGGTGCGGCGTCGAGCACCTCGGTCACGGCGGGTTCGAGCTCGGCGCTGTAGAACAAGGCCTTGATGCCGGCGTTGTCGTAGATGTAGCGCAGCTCGTCGGCGACGTAGCGGTAGTTGATGTTGGCCGGTACTGCGCGCACACGGCAGGCGGCGAGGAAGGCCTCGAGGTACTCCGGCGAGTTGTACATCTGCAGGCCGACGACGTCGCCCTGGCCGATGCCCTGGGCGTGCAGCCAGGCGGCGAGCTGGTCAACGCGTTCGGCCATCTCGCGGTAGCTGTGGCGGTTGTCGCCGATGATGAGCGCGTCGCGCTCGGGTACGGTCTCGGCGGTGATCGCGAACAGGTCCGCGAGGCTGAAGCTGCGTGGATTCATGATGTCTCCGTCGTGTGGTTGTCGTGTGATCGTCCCGACTGGCATGACCATGCGCGGGACGGCGGCGGGTTCAGATCGCGCCGGCGGCCCTGAGCGCCGCGATGGCGTCCTCGCCGTGACCGAGCTCGCGCAGCACCGTCTCGTTGTGTTCGCCGACCGCGGGCGGCGGGCGGTCGAGCGAGAAGGCGTAATCGCTCATCTTCACCGGGAAGGCGAAGTAGGGTGCGCTGCCGCCGTCGGGCAGCGGCGTGTCCACCGTCATGGCGCGCGCGGCGGTGAGGGGGTGGGCGAGCACCTCGTCGATGCGCAGCACCGGGCTCACGCAGGCGTCCACGCCGGCCAGCGCTGCGGTCCATTCCGCCAGGGTGCGCGCCTTGATGATCTGTGCGACCTGGGTTTTCACCGCTGCGCCGGATTTGCCTGCCGCCCAGCCGCTCTTGCTCAGCTCCGGGCAACCGGCGGCGGCGCAGAAGGCCTGCCAGAATTTCGGTTCGAGCGCGCCGACCGCGAGATGACGGCCATCGGCGGTCTCGTAGGTGCCGTAGCAGGGCAGGCCGCCGGACAAGGTGTCGTGGCCGGCGGGAACCGGCTGCTTCCAGGTGTGCAGGCTGGCCAGCGGCTGGACGTTGAGCGCCATCGCGCAGTCGGTCATCGACACGTCGATGAAGCGGCCCTGGCCGCTGCGCTGGGCGTCGAAGAGGGCGGCGAGGACTGCCATCGCCGCCGACAGCGCGCCGCCGGCAAGGTCGGCGATCGGGAAGTTGCCCGGATGCGGCTTGCCGCTCGGTGCGGCGCTCTGTTCCAGGATGCCGGCGTAGCTCTGGTAGTTAATGTCGTGGCCGCCGAGCTCGGCGAGCGGGCCGTCCTGGCCGTAGCCGCTGATCGCGCAGTACACCAGCCTCGGGTTGATCGCCTTGAGGTCGTCATAGCCGATGCCGAGCCGGCGCATCACGCCGGGGCGGAAGCCCTCGACCACGACGTCGGCGTCCTTGGCCAACGAATGGATGATCTCGCGCGCGCCGTCGGCGCGCAGGTTGATCGCCAGCGAGCGCTTGTTGCGGTTCACCGCCAGGAAGAAGTGCGAGATCGGCGTGCCGGCCGGGCCACGCCCGGCTTCGCCGCCGGGCGGCTCGATCTTGATCACGTCGGCGCCCATGTCGGCCAGGTGCAGGGTGCACATCGGCCCGGGCAGGAGCTGGGTGAAGTCGAGCACCTTCACGCCGCTGAGGGGTTTGCTTGCCATCGTACGGTCTCCTCCGTGCGGCGCTTCAGGCGCTTTCCAGGTCGCGGAACGGGAGCTTGCGGTCGCTGCGGATCTCGCCGGGCAGGCCGAGCACGCGTTCTGCGA
The DNA here is from genome assembly GCF_000310125.2 of Thauera sp. 27. NCBI lineage: Bacteria > Pseudomonadati > Pseudomonadota > Betaproteobacteria > Rhodocyclales > Zoogloeaceae > Thauera > Thauera sp. 27. The sequence continues at coordinate 20,548 of NZ_AMXB01000014.1, read as the reverse complement.
TCACGTTCTTCAGGATCTCGTCGGTGCCGCCGGCGATGCGCGCACCGGGCGCGCCCAGCCACAGGCGCTGCATGTAGCGCCAATCCCCGCCGAGGGCCTCGAAGCCGAGCAGCCCCTCGGGGCCGGCGAGCTCGATCGCGAAGGCGGCGATGTCCTGCATCGCCTTGGCGGCGACCAGCTTGGTGATGGCCATTTCGGGGCCGGGCGCCTTGCCCTTCGAGATCGCGGTGAGGCCGCGGGCGATGACCAGCTCCACGCCTTTCTGCTGCAGGTAGGCGTCGGCAATGCGGGCGCGCACGCGGTCGTCCTCGATCGCCGGGCGCTCGTCCCATGCGCACTGCTGCGCCAGCGCTACGAGGTGGGCGTGGAGGTCGGTGGGCAGGTTGCCGCCGACCGACAGGCGCTCCTGCATCAGCGTGCTCAGCATCACCTTCCAGCCGCCGCATTCGGGGCCGAGGCGGTAGCTGTCGGGGATGCGCACGTCGGTGAAGAAGACCTCGTTGAACTCCGCGTCGCCCGACATCTGGTGGATGGGGCGCACTTCGACGCCGGGGGCCTTCATGTCGACGATGAACATGGTCAGGCCCTCCTGCTTGGGCTTGTCCCAGTCGGTACGGGTGAGCAGGATGCCGTAGTCGCAGAAGTGCGCGCCCGAGGTCCACACCTTCTGGCCGTTGATGATCCAGTCGTCGCCGTCGCGCACTGCGCGCGTGCGCACGCCGCCGGTGTCGGAGCCGGCGCCGGGCTCGGAGAAGAGCTGGCACCAGATCTCCTCGCCGGCGAGACCGGGACGCAGGAAGCGGGCCTTGAGCTCGGGTGCGGCCCAGGTCATCACCGTGGGCAGGCCCATGCCGATGCTGACCTCGAAGATCATGCCGGGCACTAGGTAGGCAGCTTCTTCCTGCTGGTAGATGACCTGCTGCATGGCCGTGCCGCCGCGGCCGCCGGCCGCCTTCGGCCAGGTGATCGCGGCATAGCCGGCGGCGGCCTTCTTCGCCTGCCAGGCCTTGGCGGCGGCGAGCTTGGCCGCATCGTCCAGGCCTTCGCCGAAGACCTCGTCGGGGCGGGTTCGCTTCTGGCCGTTGGCTTCCAGCCAGGCGCGCACTTCAGCGCGGAAGGCGGCTTCTTCGGGGGTGTCTCTGAAGTCCATGTGGGCGTGTTCCGCTTACGCGGCCTCCTTGATGAGTTCGTCGGCCAGGCGTGCACGCCAGGCGTGTTCGCTGCCGATGATCTGACCGAGATGACGGGCGCGGCGATAGTGGAGGTGGCAGTCCATCTCCCAGGTGAAGCCGATGCCGCCGTGCAGCTCGATGCCTTCCTCCGCGGCGACGGTGTAGGCGCGGGTGGCGGCCACGCGCGCGGCTGCGGCCGCCTTGGGCAGCTCGGGGGCGTCCGAGGACAGTGCCCAGGCGCCGTAGTAGGCGTGCACCCGGGCCAGCTCGATGGCGGTGTAGATCTCGGCCATCTTGTGCTTCATGGCCTGGAAGCTGCCGATCTGGCGGCCGAAGGCCTTGCGCTCGAGCGAGTAGTCGCGTGTCGCCTCGAGGATGCAGGTGGCGCCGCCGACCTGCTCGAAGGCGAGCAGCACCGCAGCGCCGTCGAGCACGCGGCTGGCGACGGCTGCGCCATTGGCGCCCGCCAGGCGTTCGGCCGGGGTGCGATCGAAACGGAGTTCGGCGAGCGGGCGGGTGGGGTCGAGCGAGGGCAGCGGGTTACGGCTGACGCCGGTTCCCGCGAGCTCGACCAGCACCAGCTCATCGCCGACGCGCAGCACCGCCAGCCCGGCGATGCCGCCGTCGACCAGCGCCGGGCTGGTGCCAGTGAGCGTTTGTCCGTCGAAGGCGAGCGGGGCGGCGGGGCGGTAGCGTTCGCGGCTGCCCAGTGCGGCGGTGGCGACCACGTCGCCGCTGGCGATCTTCGGCAGCCAGTGCTGCTTTTGCGCCTCGCTGCCGGCGCGTTGGATCGCTTCGGCGGCGAGGTAGACGCTCGAGGCCAGGGGGACGGCGGCGAGGTGGCGGCCGGCTTCCTCGGCGACCAGGCATAGCGCCAGGTAGCCGAGCCCGGCGCCGCCGTACTGCTCGGGGATCGCGGCGGCGGCCGCGCCCATTTCGATCAGGTTATGCCATACGGCCTCGGCATGGCTGGCCCGGCCCTCCAGTACCTCGCGTACCGCTTGCGAGGTGCTGGTCTCGGCCAGCATGGTGCGCACTGCGTCCTGCAGCAGGCGCTGGTCGTCGGAAAAGTCGAAATTCACGCAGAGACTCCTTGGGACTGCGCCGCCAGCTCCGGAGGAGGTGGCGGCGGGGTTCGTGGCGGTGAGGCGGGCGGGTCAGCGCACGGCTGCGGGCGGTGTGACGCGACGGGCGCCGTAGAAGGTCCTGCCCTCGGCCGCCATGTCGCGCAGCAGCTGCGGCGCCGCGTACTGCGCGCCGTAGCGCGCGGCGAGGCGGTCGCATTCGGCGACGACCTTGTCGATGCCGATCGTGTCCATCATCGAGAACGGGCCGCCGAGGTAGGCCGGGAAGCCGACGCCGAGGATGGAGCCGACGTCGCCGTCGGCGGGATCGATCAGCACGCCCTCTGCCATCGCCTTGGCGGCATCGACGAGCTGGGCATAGAGCATGCGTGCCTTCACCTCATCGACGGTCGGCTGCTCGGCGAGCGGCGGGAACAGTTCGGCGAGGCCCGGCCACAGCTTCTTGCTGCCGTCCGCGGCGTACTCGAAGAAGCCCTTGCCGTTCTTGCGCCCGTGGCGGCCGAGTTCGCCGACCAGCTTCTCGACCAGGCGGAAGGTGGGCGTCGGCTTGAAGGCGTCGCCCTCGTCCTTCTTGCGCTGCTGGCTGGCGTGGTAGGCGGTGTCCAGGCCGATCTCGTCGGAGACGGTGAGCGGGCCGACCGGGATGCCGGCCATCTTCGCCGCGTTCTCGATCAGCGCCGGATTCACGCCTTCGGTGACCATCGCCAGGCTCTCGTTGATGTAGGCGCCGATGAAGCGGCTGGTGAAGAAGCCCGGGCCGTCGTTGACCACGATCGGCGTCTTCTTCATCGCCTGCACGAGGTCGAGCGCGCGCGCCAGGGTCTCGGGCGAGGTCTTGCGGCCGCGGATGATCTCGACCAGCGGCATGCGCTCGACCGGTGAGAAGAAGTGCATGCCGATGAAGTTCTCCGGGTGGGCGCCGGCCTCGGCCAGCTCGCTGATCGGCAGCGCCGAGGTGTTGGAGGCGATCACCGCATGCGCCGGCAGTACGGCGTCGAGCTTGCGCGTGATCTCGGCCTTGATGCCGCGATCCTCGAACACCGCCTCCACCACCAGCTCCACGTCGGCCATCCCGGCGTAGTCGGTGGTGGGGTGGATGCGGGCGAGGATGGCGTCGGCCTTGTCCTGCGTCATGCGGCCCTTGGCGATGTCCTTCTCCAGGCGCTTGCTGGAGTAGGCCTTGCCCTTGTCGGCAGCGGCCTGGTCGCGGTCGATCAGCACCGTCTCGATGCCGAGCTTGGCGCAGTGGTAGGCGATGCCCGCGCCCATCAGGCCGGCGCCGACCACGCCGATCTTGCGGAAGGTCGTCTTCGGCACGCCTTCGGGGCGATGCATCAGCTTGTCCGCCTTGCCCTTGTTGATGAACAGGGTGCGGATCATGTTGCGTGACACCGGGTCGAGCTGGAGCAGGGTGAAGTACTTGGCCTCGACGTCCAGCGCCTTGTCCATCGGCAGCTGCGGGCCTTCGTACAGGCAGGACAGGATGGCCTTGGGGGCGGGCAGGTTGTGGAAGGTCTTGGCCTGCAGCATGGCGTTGCTCACCACCAGCATCTGCGCCACGGCGGGCGAGGAGGGGCCGGCGCCGCCGGGGATCCTGAAGCCCTTCTTGTCCCACGGCTGCACCGGGTCGCCTTCCTCGACGAGCCAGCGCTTCGCCTCGGCGAGCAGCTGGTCGGCGGGCACGACCTTATGCACCAGCCCCATCTTCAGTGCCTTCTCGGCCGACAGCGCCTGGCCTTCCATGACCACCGGCATCGCCGCCTGGATGCCGACCAGGCGCGAAACGCGCTGGGTGCCGCCGCCGCCGGGCAGCAGGCCGACCTGCACTTCGGGCAGGCCGAGCTGGATGCCCCTGGCGTCCGACACCACGCGGTAGTGACAGGCGAGCGCGATTTCGGTGCCGCCGCCCAGTGCCGTGCCGTTGATGGCGCAGGCCACCGGCTTGCCGCAGGTTTCCATGCGGCGCAGCAGCTTCGACAGCGAGGCGTTCATCTTCAGGCGCTCGGCCACTGGGGTGTCGTCCACCTTGTCCAGGTTGGCTTCCATGACCTTGAGGTCGGCGCCGGCGGCGAACACCGGTTTGCCCGAGGTGAAGATGGCGCCCTTGATGCTGTCGTCGGTGGCGAGGCGCTCGATCGCGGCGGCGATCTCGTCCATGAACTTCATGTCCATGGTGTTCATGTTGCTGTCGGTACGGTCGAAGAGCAGGGTGGCGATGCCGTCGGCGTCCACCGAGATGTGGATGACTTCAGTCATGACTGTCGATTCCTTGATGTGGTCCGGTGGCGCTCAGACGAGCTCGATGATGGTGGCCGTGCCCATGCCGGCGGCCTCGCACAGCGTGACCAGGCCGGTGCCGACCTGGCGGCGCTCCATCTCGTCGAGCAGGGTGCCGAGGATCATGGCGCCGGTGGCGCCCAGCGGATGGCCCATGGCAATGGCGCCGCCATTGACGTTGATGCGGTCGTGCGGCACGTTGAGCCGCTCCATCAGGCACAGCACGACCGAGGAGAAGGCTTCGTTCAGCTCCCACAGGCCGATGTCGGAGGCGGTCATGCCGGCCTTCTTCAGTGCCTTCTGCGCGGCATAGCTCGGGGCGTCGAGCATCAGCGTGGGCTCCGAGCCGACGGTGGCGACCGAGCGGATGCGCGCGCGCGGCTTGAGGCCGGCGCGCTTGCCTGCGTCGGCATTGCCCACCAGCACGGCGGCGGCGCCATCGACGATGCCCGAGCTGTTGCCGGCGTGGTGCATGTGGTCGATGGCCTCCAACTGCGGGTACTTGAGCAGCGCGACGCCGTCGAAGCCGTACTGGGTGCCCATCTCGAGGAAGGAGGGTTTGAGCGCGGCGAGCGATTCCAGCGTGGTCTCGGGGCGGATCGCCTCGTCCTTCGCCAGCACCGGCAGGCCGAGCACGTCCTTCACCGCGACCACCGAGCGCTCGAACCAGCCATTGGCCCAGGCCTGCGCTGCGCGGCGCTGGCTTTCCACCGCATAGGCGTCGCACTGTTCGCGGGTGAAGCCGTGCAGGGAGGCGAGCAGGTCGGCGCTGACCCCCTGCATGGTGAAATACATCCTGAAGGCGACCTGCGGGTCGAGCGCCATGGCGCCGCCGTCGCTGCCCATCGGCACGCGCGACATGCTCTCCACGCCACCGCCGATCGCCATGTCCACCTGCCCCGAGCCCACCTTGGCGGCGGCGAAGTTCACCGCCTCCAGGCCCGAGCCGCAGTAGCGGTTGATCTGCATGCCGGGCACGCCATGGTCGAAGCCGGCCACCAGCGCAGCGACGCGGGCGATGTTGCCGCCCTGTTCGCCCACCGGCACCACGCAGCCGAGAAGCACGTCCTCGATCAGCGTACTGTCGAGGCTGTTGCGGTCGCGTACGGCCTGCAGCATCTGCGCGGCCAGTTGCACCGGGGTGATCTCGGCGAGCGCGCCGTCGGCCTTGCCTTTGCCGCGCGGGCTGCGCACATGGTCGTAAATGAAGACGTCGGTCATGACTATCCCTCTGTTTCGGTTCAGGTGTTCGGGGGCTCGGGCCGTGCCCTTGTGCGCTTCCGATCCATCCTTCGGGCGGCGTGCGTGGGCGACGGGCGGACGAGCTGTCGATGCAATCCTATGGCGCGGGACGGCCTTGACTTAAAATCCGAGCAAGAACTCGAACAGTTCGCTTGCTGTGTGTGCAAGTAACTGTTTTAAAAGTGGAATGCTGCGATGCAAAAAACCGAACAAAAGAGGGTGCGGCGTGAAGCGGCGCTCAGGCATGTGCCCGTGCAGGTGCGCGCGAGCTTCACCCTGGAGGCGATCATCGATGCGGCCAGCGAGATCCTGCAGACGCAGGGCGTCGATGCGGTGACGACGCGCAAGGTGGCGGCGCGGGCCGGGGTTTCGGTGGGGGCGGTGTACCAGTACTTCCCCGACAAGGAGGCGATCCTGATGCAGATCAGCGAGCGGATCATGGACGAGGCCTCGATCGACGCCTCGCCGGAGCTGTTCCGTCTCAATCGTCAGTCGCTCGACGAGTTGCTGCAGGCCTTGTTCCAGCGCACCGTGCGCACCGAGATGCGTCTGCTCGGGCTGGGCAAGGACTTCTACCGGCGCTACGCCCGCCAGATGCAGTTCGGCCGTGCACAGGGGCTGGGGCGCGGCGAGGTCAGCTCGGCGCAGCTGGTCGCGAACATGGAACAACTGCTGCGGGTGCATGCCGAGGAGGTCGGCGAGGCGGATGGCGAGCTGGCGGCGTTCATGCTGGTGCGGGGCATGCGCATGCTGCTGGCGACCCTGGTCGAGGAGCGCCCCGAGCTGCTGGAGTCGCCATCGCTGGTGCCGATGCTGGTGCGCATCTCGCGTGCGATGACCGATGCCCGGCTGGAGGAGGGCGAAAAGGAGGCGTCGGGGCAAGACGGCGAGGTGGCCGCCCGCCCCTGATGGTCGTTAGCGCGCGCCAGACGGTGTCGAGCGCGCTGGAGCAGGATCACGCTGCCGTGAGCGCACGCCCCAGCGGGTGCTTGCCCTCGATCGTGGTGCGGTTGATCACGCGGCGCACGCCGGGTTTGGTGCCCGTCGCACAGTGCATCGCCCGCCAGTTGTCCCAGAGCACCATGTCTCCCTGACGCCACTGGTGGTAGTAGAGGAACTCCGGCTTCTTCGTGTGCGCCACCAGCCGTTCCAGCAGTTCGATGGACTCGTCGTTCGAGATGCCGAAGCGCTGTGGCGTGATGACGCGATCCAGGAACTGCTCGACGATGTTCAGGACCTTGCGGCCGCTCACTGGATGGGTGAGCACCGCGGGGTACACCGCGTCCGGGAAGTCGGGGAACTTCATGTCCGACGGCTTCCTTGGGCTGAACGGCCCCGGCTCGTAGCCCTCGAGGTCCACGAAGCGCATATGGCGGCGCTGCATGCTGAAGCTGTAGGCGACCTCGAGCTTGGCGAGCAGGGCCTTCGTGTCGTCGTCCAGTGCATCGTAGGCCTTGGCGAGATCGCCGAATCCAGTCAGCCCGTCTTCCTTGGCGACCTCGACGGCGGTGAGCACGGCGCCGTGATTGGGACAGCCGGTGTAGTGGAGGTCGATATGCCAGTCGAGGCGGCCGACGATCGTCTCACCCTTGTAGCTCGCGGTGACGTACTTGTCCTTGTCGCTGTTGTTGATGAGCTCGAACAGTTCGGGGTGCTTCTCCGAACGCGTCGCCTTGAGCGGATGCAGCGCCAGCGTGCCGAAGATTCGGCTGAAACGGATCTGGCTGTCGGGCGTGATGTCCTGGCCGCGGAACAGCAGGATGCCGTGTTCGTACCACAGCGATTTGAGCTCTTCCTGGAGCTCGGGGCTGAAAGGTTCATTGATGTCGAAGCCGGAAACTTCGACGCCAACGTTTTCGAGGGGTCTTGTGATCAGTGCCATGGGCTTGCCTGTGCGGATTCGTGGGCTGTCATTCCAGAATGGACGGGTCGGCGCGGAGCTCGCGGCGCGCCATGGCTTCCCAGCAGAACGGAAAACCGTTTGCATCGGTGATGCTCAGGCGTTCGACGACTTCGTCCGGCAAGGCGGGGGCACCGCCGGCCAGCTTCACCTCGTAGGCGCGCTTGCAGCGCCACTCGAGCGTGATCACCCTCAGATGCGCCTGCCTCAGATCCTTGCCCACCACCAGAGCGCCGTGGTTCGCGAGCAGCGCCCACTTCGCGTTGCCCAGTGCCATGGCGGCCGATCGGCTCAGGTCGGTCTTCTCGAAGGTGCCCGCATATTCGTTGTACAGCGGCAGATCCACGCCGCAGTAGGCGCCAGCCTGGTCATGCACAGGGGGGACCTGCTGCAGGTTCGCCCATATTCCGCTCCAGTGAGCATGGTTGTGGATGACGACGTTGATCTCGGGACGGAGCTTGTGGAGCTGCAGGTGCAGGCCGATGGCCGGCGTCGTGTTCCACTGGCTGTCGAGGACCTTGCCGTCCTCGTCGATCGTCACGATGTCGCTGGCGCGCAGCTCGTCCCAGGCGAGCTCCCAAGGATTCGTGAGCACGGAGCCGTCGGGCTGGCGCACGGTGATGTGCCCGGCGATATGTTCGTTCCAGCCCTCGCGGCTGAGCATGCGGCACATCAGCGCAACCTGCGCCTTCGGGCTCAATGGCGGCAGCAGTGGGCGCTCGCCCGGGTTGACTGCGAATTTTTCGAATAACTGGCGGTTCACACCATCGGTTTTCAGCATTCGGACTCTCCTTGTGGGGCTGTTTGGCCTCACTCAATGTTAAGGAGACAGTGTCCGGTTGCTTTGGCCGATGCGGACGAAAAGCTGTCCGAAACGGCCATGATGGGCCTGCGTGGCTATACTTTCGCCACACCGTGAATGGCGGCGGACATCCACATCGGATGATTCGGCCGATACGCGCAGGCAGTGGCGTGGGTGGCGTTGATGCAGGCAGTCCTTGGCCTGATCGGACAGGGATTGGCCTGTCGTGTTCTGTTGTCCGCATGGGACTGGCCACATCATGCGTGTTCCCGTGGCCAAGGCGGCCACTCACGAGTTGATGATCATGCGATTAGCCTTGAATTTCGATGCGCCGGGGATCGTCCAGCTGCTGCGGGAGAATGCGCCCGAGCTGGAGATCGTTCATTCCAGCGCGCCGAGTGCGGTGCTGCAGGACGTCGAGGTTCTGCTGACCCCGGCCGCAGGCGCCTCGAACCTGTCCGAGTTGCTCGCGGCATGCACCCGCCTCAAATGGATCCACGTGCTGGGCACGGGCGTAGACGATTTTCCGCTCGAGCTCGTGGGCGATCAGCGCGTCACATGTTCGCGCGGGGCGACGGCTTCACCCATCGCCGAGTGGGTGATGGCCATGATCCTGTGCTTTGAAAAGAAGTTGCCGGACAGCTGGATCGTCGAGCCGCCGCAGAGCTGGTACGTGGCGAACCTGGGCGGTCTGGAGGGCAAGACGCTGGGGCTGCTCGGATTCGGCGCCATCGGACAGGCCGTTGCGCGTCGCGCGCTGGCCTTCGACATGCGCGTCCTCGCCAAGGTGCGCCAGCATCGGGAGAGCCCGGTGGAGGGGGTGGAGTTTGTGGAGAGCCTCGAACAGCTCCTTCCACAAGTCGATCACCTGGTGCTCGCCTTGCCTGCCACGGCAGAAAACCGAGGCCTGATCGGCGCTGCCCAACTGCAGCAGACCAAACCAGGCATCCATTTGATCAACGTGGCGAGAGCCGCCTTGCTTGACCAGGCCTCGCTGCTGCCTTTCCTGGATAGCGGGCATGTTGCCGCCGCATCGCTCGACGTGGTCGAACCCGAGCCGTTACCTGCCGGCCATTGGCTGTACGGACACCCGCGAGTGCGCCTGAGTCCGCATATCTCGTGGAGTTCGGTCGGCATCGTGAGCAGGATGCTGGGGGTCTTTCTGAAGAACGTCAGGGCCTATCGGGTGGGTGCGCCGCTCGAAGGTCTCGTGAATCGCAGCGCAGGGTACTAGCGCGTTTCACCCCGGAGGCCGTCGTGATATCGATGAGTTACTTGGCGTGGGTTTGCGAGTTCATGAAGTCCTATGAGGTGGACAGGCGGCGACTTCTGCTCGGAACAGGTCTTGAGGACAGCGACCCCTGTGATCTCGCCGGCGAGATGACCGAGGCGCAGCACCTGCTGCTCATTCGCAATGCCATGCAGCTCAGCGGCGACCCGAGCCTGGGGTTGGCGATGGGTTTCAATCGTCACATCTCCACCTTGCAGAGCTACGGGTTTGCAATCATGTGTTGCGAGACCTATGGCGAGGCAATACGGGTGGGCTGTGAATATCAAGGCACGCTAGGCCGCTTCAGCGGGCGCTTTCTCCAGCTGTCGATGCATCAGGAGGGGAGCGAAGCGGTCATGGACATCGAGACTCGACCAGGTCTGGGCGAAATGACGACCTTTGCCGTTGAAGAGATGCTGGGCAGCATCGTGGCGAGCACCCGCTGGGTGACCGGCAAGACGCTCCCGCTGCGCGAGATCCGGTGTGCATATCCACCGCCGCCTCATCAGGCTGCCTACGCAAGGTATTTCTCCTGTCCGATTCTATTCGGTGCTCTGCGTACGCAGGTGCGCTTCGATGCTGCCTTCCTGCATACGCGCCTGCCCATGGCGAATGCGAGTGCGGCGCGTGTTCACCTGGAGCACTGCAAGCGGCGGGCAGATGACGTCGATAGCATTCAGGATGAACTGCTGGCCAGGGTTCGCACACAGATCGTAGGCGCTGTTGCGACAGGGCTTGGCCTGGAGGCGTGTGCGAGCAGCCTGGCAATCAGCCCCAGGACCTTGCGGCGCAAGCTGCAGCAGCGCGGGCTTACGTACCAGGCGCTGGTCAATGACGTTCGCCTTGGGCTCGCATGCAGCTATCTGGAGAAGACCGATCTCCCTGTGGAGGTGATCGCGGAGCGCGTAGGCTTCAAGGAGCCGACCAGCTTCTCGCGCGCGTTCAAGCGAAGCTTTGGTTGTTCGCCGCGGAGCTTCAGGCAGAACAGATAGCAGAAAGGGCGCAGGGGTGGCACAAGGGAGCGCTCCCTTGTGCCACCCCTGCGCTTGGGCGCTGTCAGCTTGCCTGCGGCGCGCTGCGCGGCCCCAGGGCCTGGCTGCCGCCGGCCGCGTCGGTCTTGCCGCGGCGGCCGATGTCGAGCCAGCATGCCAGCGCGGGCAGCAGGAACATCGCGCCCAGCGCGTTGACCAGGAACATGAAGGCGAGCAGCACGCCCATGTCGGCCTGGAACTTGAGCGCCGAGAACATCCAGGTACCCACGCCCACCGACATCGTCAGCGCCACGAAGATGGCCGCGGTGCCGCGTTGGCGCATGGCTTCGTAGAAGGCGTCGCGCAGCGTGGGGGCGCCGTTGTCGAGTTCGTACTTGAGGCGCTCGTAGATGTAGATGCCGTAGTCCACCCCGGCGCCCACGCCCAGCGTGATCACCGGCAGCGTCGCCACCTTGAGGCCGATGCCGAGGGTCGCCATCAGCGCGTTGCACAGGATGCTCACCAGCAGCAGCGGCACGATGATGCACAGCACCGCGCGGATCGAGCGGAAGGTGAGCAGACAGATCAGGATGATGGCGCCGTAGATCGAGGCCAGCATCTGCACCTGGGCGCGGTCGACCGCCTCGTTGGTGGCAACAGCCACGCCGGCATTGCCCCCGGCGAGGCGGAAGCGCAGGTTGGGCGTGCTGTCCTCGGCGATGAAGCGGAGCACCTCGTCGGTGACGGTGCGCAGCGTCACGGCTTCATGGTCGGTCAGGTAAACCACCAGATGGATGGTCTGGCAACCGGCCGTGTTGAGGCCTTGCTCGGGGCTGGCGGCACGGGCGCCGGTGCGCAGCGCCGCTTCCGAGCGCTGCAGTGCGGCCCAGCGCGGGTTGGCCTCGTTGTTGCCGGAGGCAAAGATCTTGGCGCGGCGGGCAACCGTTTCCACCGACTGCACGCCCTCGACGCCGCGCATGCGCAGGTCGAAGCGCTCGACGGCATTCATGACCTCCCAGTTGAGGCAGGCCTCTTCGAAGCCTTCGGTTTCGACGAACACCGACAGTACATCCATGCCGATGGAGTAGCTCGAGAGGATCTGCGCGTTGTCCAGGTTGTAGCGCGAGTCCTCATGGAGCTCGGGCACGCCGGCGCCGATATCGCCGGTCTGCACCTGGCGAGCCAGGTGCGTGCCGCCCGCCAGCAGCACCAGCATCACCGCAAAGCTGGCCAGTGCGGGGCGCGGCTGGGCCAGTGCCGACAGCGTCCACCAGAACTTGTGGCGGCTGTGGTCGCTGTGGGTATCGGCGATCGGGTGCGCCAGCGCGAAGCGTTCGAGCTTGAGGTGGGAGAGGACGATGGGCAGGAAGATCAGGTTGGTCAGCAGCATCAGGACCACGCCCAGGCAGGCGGTAACCCCGAGCTCGTGCAGGATGGGGATGTCGATCAGCATCATCACCATGAAGCCGAGCGCGGTGGTGACCAGCGCCATCGAGCCGGGAATCACCAGCTTGCGGAAAGCGTGTTCCGCCGCCTCGGACGAGTTGTGCCCCTTGAGCAGTTCCTGCTCCCAGCCGTTGGTCATCTGGATGGCGTGCGAGACCGCGATCGAGAAGATCAGGAAGGGCACCAGCACCGACATCGGGTCGATGCCGTAGCCCAGCGGCGGCAGCAGGCCGAGCAGCCACACCACCGGCATCAGCGCGATCACCAGCACGGTCACGACGAGCTTGGCCGAGCGCGAGTAGGCGCCGAGCAGGAAGGCGGTGATCAGGAAGGCGATGCCGAAGAAGGCGAGCACGGTGAACAGGCCGTCCATGACGTCGCCGATGACCTTGGCGAAGCCGACGATGTTGAGCTCGATGTCGGGGTTGGCGCTCTCGAAGCGGGCGCGGATCGCCTCCAGCTTGGCGGCGACGTCGGCGTAGTCGAGGCGCTCGCCGGTCTCGGGGCTGAACTCGAGCAGGTCGGCGCGGACCAGCGCGGCGCGCAGGTCGTTGGCGACCAGGCGGCCGATCTCGCCGGACTTGGCGACGTTGTTGCGCACCTGGGCGAGGCTGGCCGCGTCGGCTTCGAAGCGGGCGGGGATGACCACGTCGCCGGTGAAGCCTTCCTCGGTGACCTCGATGTAGCGCACGTTGGGCGTAAACAGCGAGCGCACGCTGGCGCGGTTGACGCCCGGCGTGAAGAAGACCTCGTCGGTCACCTCGCGCAGGGTCTTCATGAACTCGGCGTTGTAGATGTCGCCCTCGCCCTTCCAGCGCACGCTGACCATGATGCGGTTGGCGCCGGAGAAGGTGTCCGAATACTGCAGGAAGGCGGACATGAACTCGTGCTTGTGCGGGATCAGCTTGTTGAAGCCGGGGTCCAGACGCAGGTTGGTCGCCGAATAGGCCAGCGCCAGGGTGAGGCCGATGAAGAGTAGCCCCAGCGCCTTGCGCCAGCGGATGATCATGAGGGCGGCGACGTCGATCATCCCGTCGAGTCGGCTGCGGGTTGCGGTGTCGCTCATCAGGATTCTCCGCTTTCGGTCTTGCTGAGGTTGAGGTTGGAGCCGGGCGCCGGGGTCGAGGCGGTGAGCTGGCGGATCTCCAGGCCTTCGTCGCTGGTCATGACGGCCTGGCCGTCGGGCAGCAATGCGATGTCGGTGAGGTTGCCCTGCGGGATACGGTAGTTGACGCTGAAATTGCGCCCCTGGTCGGTGCTGGCCAGCACCAGACCGCCCTGGCCGACCAGCAGCAGGGTGCCATCGGCGGTAAGCGCATGGCTGTAGACCGAGATCGGTGCGGGCAGCCGGGCTTCCTGCCAGGTTGCGCCGTCGTCCTCGCTGTGGAAGACGTGGCCGCGCATGCCGTAGCTCACCCAGGTGCTGCCGCCCAGGTGCAGGGCGCCGTAGAGCGAGCCGTTGTAGAAGGGCTCGACGACCTCCCAGCTCCGTGCGCCGTCGAGCGAGCGCAGCAGGGTGCCGGCCTCGCCCACGATCAGCCATTTGCCTGCGTCTGCGGAGGAGACGATGGTGTTGAGATGCCAGTCGGTGAGGCCGTCGATGACTTCCTCTGCCCAGCTGTCGCCGCCGTCGGTCGAGCGCAGCACGCGGCCGAAGGCGCCAACCACCAGCCAGTCTCCGGAAGGCAGGCGGGCGGCGTTCATCAGCGGCTCACCATTGCTGGCGTCGAAGTTGACTTCGGTCCAGGTCCGGCCGCCGTCGCGGGTGCGCAGGATCCAGCCCTCGTGGCCGAGCGCGAGGCCTTCGTCCGCGCTGGCAAAGCTCAGGCGCGTGATCAGGGCCTGGCGGTTGACCGAGCGCTGGGCCGGCTGCCAGCTCTGCCCTTGATCGGTGGACAGCAGGATGTGGCCGAGCTCGCCGGCGACGACGAGGCCCGCCGAGGTCTGCTGGACACTGGTGAGCTGCATGTTGCCGACCGGTGTTGCGATGGCGGGCGGGGTGACGGCGGTGCGTGGCGAGAATGCATGGAAGCCCGCGGCGGCGACGATCAGGACCATGGCGAAGCCAACGGGTGCTCGCATGTAGGTGTCTCCTCTTCGATTCAGGGTGCGTCACCCGTAGTGGATGGCGCAGTGTGGGCAATGTTCGGCCCGCCCGGGTGCGGGGGCATCGTCCAAAAGGGTTATCGCGGAATACTGCGGGTGCAGCGCCTGGCGCCGCTTCGGCCTATCGCGGCGCAACATGGCGGAAACCCGCTTGCGGCGCGGCCTTGGTCTTTGCGCTCAGTCATTTACGTTAGTCCGTCCGGACGATGATGGGGCTTGCCGGCTATGGAAAATTCCGTCCATCGCAACACGTGACGCACCTTGAACCACCAGCCTGGTGGTCGATCTCGGAGGATACGAAGATGGGCGCAGTTGGCAAGGATCACATTCTCGGCATTCTGGCCGAAGACTACATGACGCCGGAAGCGGTCGAGCTGGTGGAGCGTGCGCGCGCCATGGCGCCGCGGCTGGCCGAGCGCGCCCGTGCCGCCGAGGCGGAGGGCATGGTGCCGGTCGAGACCGTGCAGGAGATGAAGGAGGCGGGCCTCTTCCGCGTCCTGCAGCCGCGGCGCTTCGGCGGCTACGAGCTCGACCCGCGGGTGTTCTACCGCGTGCAGATGGCGCTCGCCGAGGGCTGCATGTCCACCGCCTGGATCTACGGCGTGATCGGCGTGCATAACTGGCAGCTGCCGCTCTTCCCCGAGCAGGCGCAGCAGGACGTGTGGGCGAAGGACACCGGCGTGCTGATCGCGTCGACCTACATGCCCACCGGCAAGGCCGAGGCGGTCGACGGTGGCTACCGTTTCTCGGGACGCTGGGGCTTTTCGAGCGGCGTGGAGCACTGCGAATGGATCTTCCTCGGCGGCCTGCTGCCGAAGAAGGACGGTTCCGGCGCGCTGGAGCACGCTACCTTCCTGCTGCCGAAGGCCGATTTCCGCGTCGAGAAGAACTGGGACGTACTCGGTCTGCGCGCGACCGGCAGTCACGACATCGTGGTCGATGGCTGCTTCGTGCCCGAGCACCGCACGCACCGCACCAACGACCATAGCGACGCCGGCTGCCCCGGGCGTCAGACCAACCCTGGCTGGATCTACAAGATCCCCTTCACCCAGGTCTTCCAGCGTGCGGTGTCGTCGGCCTGCATCGGCGCGCTCGACGGTGCGATCGCGAGTTTCCGCGAGCGGGCTGCGGCTCACGTGGGCAAGCACGGCGCGAAGACCGCCGAGGACGTCAATGCCCAGCAGGCGGTGTCGGAGGCGATGATGACCACCGATCAGCTCAAGCTGGTGCTGTTCCGCAACTACGCGCGCATCGTCGAATGCGCCAAGACCGGCGAGCGCATGCCGGTGGAGGAGCGCCTGATGCAGCGCGCCCAGGCCTCGCAGGTGCCCAAGCAGTGCGCCGCGGCGGCCAGCGAGCTGATGCGTGCGTGTGCGGCCTCCGGGACCTACAAGAGCAACCCGATCGAGCGCGTGTTCCGCGACATCCACCAGGCGCGCGGCCACATCGCCAACAACACCGACACCTATGCGCGTGCGCACGGTGCGGTGATGCTGGGTCTGCCCAACGCCGACCCCTACATCTGACGGTCCGCCGCGCACGGAAAAGGACGCAAGATGACAGCCCAGCGCTACCACCCCCTCAAGGTCCAGGTGGTTGTCGAGGAGACGCACGACGCGAAGTCGATCGTCTTCGCGGTGCCGCCCGAGCTGGCCGAGACCTTCAGGTACCGGCCCGGCCAGTTCCTGACCTTGCGCCTGCCGGTGCTGGGCCGTCATCTGCCGCGTTGCTACTCGATGTCGAGCGCGCCCACGCTGGACGAGACCTTGCGCGTGACGGTCAAGCGCGTGCACGGCGGGCGCGGCTCGAACTGGGTGTGCGATCGCGTGCGACCGGGCGACACGCTCGAGGTGATGGCGCCGGCCGGCGTGTTCACGCCGGCCTCCCTGCAGGGCGATTTCCTGCTCTGCGCCGGCGGTAGCGGCATCACGCCGGTGTTCTCCATCCTGCGCTCGGCGCTGGCGCACGGCCAGGGCCGCATCGGCCTGCTCTATGCCAACCGCGACGAGCGCTCGGTGATCTTCCGCGAAGAACTCAACGCGCTTGCCGCCGCGCACCCGGCGCGGCTGCAGGTCGTGCACTGGCTCGATTCGGTGCAGGGCGTGCCGTCGGTGGCGCAGCTGGCCGAGCTGGCGCGGCCGTGGTCCCAGGGCGAGGCCTTCATCTGCGGCCCGGGCCTGTTCATGGACGCCATGGTGTCGGCGCTCGACAAGGCCGGCATGGCGGCCGAGCGCGTGCACGTCGAGCGCTTCGTGTCGCTGCCCGACGAAGAGGATGTCGCCGCCATCAATGCGGCGGCACCCGCACCGGCCGCGGCGGTCGAGCGCGCAACGGTCGAGCTCGAGCTCGATGGCGAGGTGCATGTGCTGGACGTGGCCGGCACCGAGACCCTGCTCGACGCCGCGCTCAAGGCCGGCATCAACGCGCCGCATTCCTGCCAGGCCGGCATGTGTGCATCGTGCATGTGCCAGGTGGTCGAGGGCGAGGTGCACCTGCGCCACAACGAGGTGCTCGATGCCAAGGATCTCGCCAAGCGCTGGACCCTGAGCTGCCAGGCGCTGCCCACCACCGAGCGACTGCGCGTGCGATTCCCGGGCTGAATCAGCAGCGTCGCCCGCTGCACGCCGCCCCGGCTTACCCGATTCAACGGCTTCCGGGCCGGACGGTCGCCGTCTCCATCGGCTCGCTAGTCCGAATGGGTGATGCCTCGGGCATGACCCGCGGGCAGCCTTTGGCCTGCCCGGCGCGCTGCGTCGCGGCTTGCCTATCCACACGAAATAAAACTCGAAGAAAGGAGCAAGGGTATGAGACTTTCGGCACCTGCCCGCAAGGGTGCAGGGTCGCTGCGTGGCTTGGCGTTTCGGACGCTGCCGCTCGCGATCGCCTTCATCGGCAGCGGCGCCCATGCGGCGCAGACCATCTATCTGGGCGACGAGACCACGCTCGATTCGTCGCTGACGCTGTCCTACACGGCTTCAGCGCGAACCTCGCGTCCGGCCGCGGAGTACCTGAACGATCTCAACAGCGACGACGCCACGCGCAACTTCAAGCGTGGTGCGCTGGTGAACAACCGTGCCAGCGCCCTGGGCGAACTCCGCCTCAGGCATGACAACGTCGGCGCCATGTTGCGTGGCAACATCTTCTACGATGGCGTCTACCGCAGCAGCAACGACAATGACTCGCCGGACACGGTCAACAAGATCGGCCCTGCCAACCAGTTCGTGCGCAAGACGCGCGAACGCAGCGGCCAGGACGCGCAGCTGCTCGATGCCTTTGTTTACGGCAACTGGGTGGTCGGCAACGACCAGTACCTGTCGGTCAAGCTCGGCCGCCACGTCGTGGCCTGGGGCGAGAGCCTGTTCTGGCCCAACATCAGCCAGGGCCAGCTGCCGGTCGATGCGACCAAGTTCAACGTGCCGGGCACGGAGGCCAAGGAGTCCTACCTGCCGGTCGGCCAGCTGTCGGCGAGCCTGACGCTGACCGATGCGCTCAGCCTGACCGGCTATTACCAGTACAAGTGGGAAGAGACCCGCCTCAACCCGGTCGGGGATTTCTTCGGCAGTGATGTCTTCGGGCCTGGGGCGGAGTTCCTGCGCCTTGCGCCAGGTGTGATCTCGAGCCTGCCCGACAACAGCTTTGCGGTGGCGAATTTCGCCGGCGAGATCAAGCCCAAGGATTCCGGACAGTGGGGCGTGGGCCTGCGTTACCAGCTCAGCGATGCGCTCGAGGTGGGGGTGTTCCACTACCGCTACCACGACCGCATTGGCGCGATGCTGTTCGACTTCACCGGCGATACGCAGTACTCGTCGTTCTCGCGTTTCGGTCGCGAGGCTTCGCCGGGCAGCACGCCCTACTACAAGCTGGCCTATTTCGACGACATCAGGCTGACCGGCATCAGCGTCAGCAGCAAGATCGGCGACTCGGTCCAGTTCGGTGGCGACCTGAGCTACCGCGACGGCGCACCGGTCTATCTGGAGAACGGCTCGCCCGCACGCGGCAGCTACCTGCAGGGCAACGCCAACGCGATCTACATCCTCGGGCCGAGCAAGCTCGCGCACCAGACCACGCTGATGGGCGAGATCGTGCATCAGCGCATCACCGGCGTCGATGCACTGACCATCAGCATGGGGGGCGTCGCGGTCGATACCTCGTCGAAGTACGTCTACGACGGCCAGACCCGCGGTTCGACCCTGGTCGGCCTGGGCGCCATCTTCGACTACCCGAGCATCTTCAGCGGCTGGGACCTGAGCACGCGCGCGATCTGGACGCAGAACGTGCAAGGCAGCGCCTATTCGGGCATGGGGCGTGACGAGAAGCGCCTGACCCTGGGTGCGGACTTCAAGTACCTCGGCAACCTCGCGCTCGGCATCACCTGGGTGAACTACCTCGGCTCGCCCAGCGTGAAGCAGCAGCGCACGATGGCCGACCGCGACTACGTGTCCTTCAACGCGAAGTACACCTTCTGAACATCAGAGGCTCACGACAATGAACGTAACGATCAAGGGACTCCTCTTTACCGTCGCTGCGACCGCGCTGCTGCAGGCGCCCGAGCTTCAGGCGCGCGCCACGGCGGAGGAAATCGCCCGCCTTGGCAAGGACCTGACCTGCGTCGGCGCCGAGCGTGCGGGGAATGCCGACGGCAGCATCCCCGAGTGGAGCGGAAAGTGGCTGGGTGTGCCGCCGCATGTGGATTTCAAGGGCACGGGCAGCCATCCGATCGACCCCTATGCGGACGACAAGCCGCTCTTCGTCATCACCGCGGAGAACATGGCGCAGTACGCCGACCGCCTGTCGGACGGCCAGAAGGCGCTGTTCCAGAAATACCCGCAGACCTTCCGCATGCCGGTGTACCAGAGCCGGCGCGACTTCCGCTTCCCGGACGCTGTGTGCGACGTCACGCGCGAGAACGCCGCCAACGCGGAACTGGTGGATGGCGGGGAGGGCGTGATCGCGACCACCGGCGGCATCCTGTTCCCCTTCCCCAAGACGGGGCTCGAGCTGCTGTGGACCTCGTCGATCTTCACCTATCGGCCCTTTACCGAAGAGCTGATCTCCGACAACGCCTACGTGCTCGCCGACGGCAAGGTTAACTGGGGGCGGGTGAAGTCGCGCAACCTTGCGCCGCACCTGGAGCCGGGCAAGCGCACCAGCACCGCCGAGGGCCGGCAATCGTCCTACTACATGAACGAGACCCTGCTGCCCGAGCGCGACAAGGGCGAGATCAACACCGGCATGGAGTTCTGGAACCACAAGGCCGCGCCGCGCCAGAGCTGGCGCTACGACCCGGGCACCCGCCGTGTCCGCCAGTCGCCCGGCTATGGCTTCGACATGTCCTTCCCGGGCACGGGTGGCTCGATCACGGTGGATGAGGTGCGCCTCTTCAACGGCACGCCCGAGCGCTACGACTGGAAGATCGTCGGCAAGCGCGAGCTCTATATTCCCTACAACACCTACCGGCTGCATTCGCCGGATGTGAAGTACGCGGATTTGCTCAAGCCCGGCCACATCAACCCCGACTACATGCGCTACGAGCTGCATCGCGTGTGGGTGCTGGAGGGGACGCTCAAGGAAGGCTATCGCCACCTCTACGGCAAGCGCGTCATGTATGTCGACGAGGACAGCTGGCTGATGAAAATGGCCGAGAACTACGACGCCCGCGGCGGGCTGTGGCGTACTTCGATGATGAACTACTTCTACGCCTATGAAGCCAACACCTGGCAGGCAGGCGTGGGCCTGTACCACGATCTGCAGACCGGGACCTACCTGGCGTTCAACCTCGTCAACGAGCAGCGCAGCGGCTACACGCTGAACACCGGCAAGCTCAGCGAGCGCGATTTCGGGCCGGAGGCCGCGCGGCGCGCAGGTCTCTGATCACGCGGGTGCAGCAGTGAGGGGCGGCGGGCGTTTTGCTCGCCGCCCCTCGTTCGTCAACGCAAGCCTCCGGCCTCTCTCGTCCATTGTCGCTAGTCTCATCGGACGATGGCGCGGCGGGGGGCTTTTCCTACCCTTGGGCAAGAGGTGGACGAAACGCGAGCCCGCCGATCGTCCGCAAGGGTCAAGCAGGTGCGCCGCAGCCGACGTGCGGCATCAGTGAGGAGAGATGACATGGCAGCTCGTATGCAGGGCAAGGTGGCGTTCGTGACCGGCGGCGGCAGCGGGATTGGCGCGGCGACGGCGTCGAGGCTTGCGCAGGAGGGCGCGACGGTGGTGGTGTGCGGCCGCCGCCGCGAGCCACTGGACGAGGTCGTGGCGGGGATCGTCGCAGCCGGCGGCAAGG